>DATLUO010000073.1 GCA_035533075.1 Pirellulales bacterium
CGCGACCCCGCGGCGCCGACGAGCAACGGGCCACGAATCAAAACGAGTCCCTCGTACATGAGAAGCGCCGCGCGCGGCGACTTTGTTCTGCGCCGTCTCAAAGGCCGGGACCAAATGAGGCCCTCGCGCAAAACAAAAGCGACACGCGCGTGTCGCTTTTGTTTTGCGCACCGTGTCCGCGTGACCAGGGCGCCCGCCGGTCAGTATCGCCATAAAGCGTTAAACTGCAAAGCTTTACAGATAACGTACAGGAAAGCTTCGCCGAACCCGTTCCCATTTTCACACTAACCCGAAGCGCAAGCGAGGTTTTGCCTCTTTTTCACGTTCCTCGCTGGCGCTTCGGGTTGGTGTACGGCACCTGCGTACCGGGTTAGGCGAAGCTTTACAGATAACGCACGCGGATTTCCTCGTCTCGGCAACGAGCGCGCGTCTCGCGGTGGGCGGCATCCGGCGGAACAAAAATGACATCGTTCTTCGGCGGGGCCAAGCCGAGATTCTGCGCAGGCCAGTCCCACACTACGAGGTTTCTCCCGAGCCTTATCTACCGACCGGCACTTCGTTGGAGATTTTTTGCCGCGTGCTGCCGACTTGCTCTTCGATAAAGCATGTCAGCGGGCCGTTCAGCTCCGTGCCGTCGGCGGCTTGCGCCTTGCCGGAAAGCTGCTGCCGTTGTTTGGCCCAGGTCGCGCCGGGAATCGGGAATTCGACTCTGCCCGACGGTCCGTTGATGATCCAGAAGTACGCGCCTGACGGATTGAGCCTGCCGCCATCGACGCGGCACTCGATGCTGAACGCGCCGCCCGCGCGCTGCTTGGCGTCCCAGAGGGTGACTTGGAGACCCGACGGCGCAGGTTCATTTGGCGCAGCCTCGACGGTGCTTGCCGCGTTGGGCGAAGAGCCGGCACCGTTGCCTGCCGCCGACGGATGCGAGCCGAGCCATCGATAAGCGACGATCCCCAGCGCCACGAGGACCACCGTGCCGGGCAGCAACACCAAGAACACAACATAGAGCAATCCGCTTTTCGATTCACCCTTCTTCGACGCTGCGACCGGCTGCAAACGGCGCGGGCGGCCACGTACCTCTGCTGCTTGATACGCCGCTGGCGCAACCTCCGCCTCAGCATAGGGTCCGCCGGCCGCGAACAGTTCGTCTGCATCGAGCGGCGTGGCCAGCGGCGCTCCGGGATGAACGACCTCCGCCTCCATCACGGGTTCCGCCTCATCCGCCTCGACGGGATCCGCCCAGGGAGTGGCGGGACGCGCCGGCTCCCTCACCCCGCGCGTGGGAATCGGAATCACTTCGCCCGATGAATCACTCGGCCTTCGTGTGCGCGACGTCGGCTGGGCGGGCCGGAGCCGCCGAGTGCCGGGCTGAGTTGCCGGCGCTGGCGGGCGTTCGACGGACGGCCGCCGCGGAATGGCTGACACCGCAGCCTCGATCGAAGCGGGCGGAACAAGGAACTTGTGTCCGCAGGCGCAGATCACGGCCTTGCCCACCTGCCGCTTTTCTCGCGTGTACGCGGCTTTGCACTTCGGGCACTCGAAAGAGTCACTCATAGCTACTGCTCTGTCAGCCGTCCATTGATCGAAGGCGCAAACCTTCGTAGGGTGGGACCAGCGAGCTTGCGAGCGCCGGCCCACCGTGAAAACGACGCCGGTATCGGTGGGCCGGCGCTCGCAAGCTCGCTGGTCCCACCCTACCGCTGCATCCATCCGTGGACCAATCACCTATTGCTGGCCGCTGTCAGACTCCGTCACATCGTGAATGCGGTCGACTTCCAGGGGACCGAGCGTCTGCCGGATGCCGCTGGGCCAGCGGATTTCGACCCGCTCGAGCCGCTCGGCGTCGCCCAGGCCGAAGTGCAGCGTCTTGGACGATTGCGAGAGATAGCCGCCCGCGCACTGCACCTGCCGCACCAGAGTCTGTTTGCCGAGTTGCAAGCGGACCACCGCCCCGATCGCATCGCGGTTGCTTCGCACGCCGCGCAGCCGGAAGGACACGTAGTGCCGATCGGGAAAGTGATTCTGAAAGTAATACGGGCGGTCGTTGAAGTTGTTGACCACCAAGTCAAGCCGGCCGTCACCGTTGAAATCGGCCGTGGCCGCGCAACGAGAGCTGCGCGGCGCCTCGCGGTCCCGCACGCGATCGGGCAACAGCGTGCCCTCGCGGGGCGGCTCGATTCCCTCCTCGGCCGCACGGTCGCGGAAGGTTCCGTCACCATTGTTCATCATCAGATAGTTGGGCCAATAGAAGAAGGGATAGCCCATGCCCGAGGGAACGAAGGTATCTTCGTAACCGTCGTTGTCGAAATCGCCGACGGCGATGCCCCAGGGCCAGAACGTTTCCAGGCCCGCGGCGTCGGATACTTCGGCGAACTTGCCCCCGCCGTCGTTGCGGAACAGCGTGTTGCCGTAGATGATGTTGTCAAAATCGAAGCCCAATTGCTCGCGGAAACGCCTTTCCAGCGTGCGCATATAGGCCCGTTGCGGGGTTTCGGGTGCCTTGTCCGGTCCCTTGATGCTGCGAAACTTCGTTTTTGGTTGCACCAGACGCACGTCGTCGAAACCGATCCACATGTCGGAGTGCATGTCGGTGATGAACAGATCGAGGCGGCCGTCGTTGTTGAAATCGAAGGCCTTGGAGCCGATGCCGCCCATCGACGTTTTTCCCAGCGTCTCGCCGGTCACGTCTTCGAAGTGTCCCTGGCCGTCGTTGCGGTAGAGTTGGCTCGTGCCGAACATGTTCGTGACCAGCAGATCGATGTCACCATCTTCGTCAAAATCGAACACGGCCACGTCTCCGCTCCACCCCTTGCCGGACAGGCCGGCTTCGCCGGTGACGTCGGTGAAAGTGCCGTCGCGGTTGTTGCGAAACAGGACATTGAATTCGCGATCTCCGAGATTGAACACGTGCTTCCAGATAAAGCCGGCCCCCGGATAATATCGGCCCACCTCGTCGTACTCATCGGTGGTCCAACGCGCGGTGTTGGTCACGAACAAGTCCAAGTAGCCGTCATTGTCGTAGTCGAAGAAAGCCGGGGTTTGTGAATGGGCCACCAGCGCCACGCCCGCCAGCTCGGTCGCATCGGAGAAACGCCCGCCTCCCTCGTTTTTGAACAGGACGTTGCCGCCGCGCGTGCTCGTGACGTACAAGTCCTGGTCGCCGTCGTTATCGTAATCGGCGAACGCGGCACCGACGCACATCCGGTCGGTGAGAGCCAACGGGCCGGCCGCGGAGGTGGCCTTGGAGAACGTGCCGTCGCCGCGATTGCGGTACAAACCGTTGTCGCCAAATTGCTTGAGAAACAAAACATCGTCGTTGCCGTCGCCGTCGTAATCGGCGACCGCCACGCCGCAACCGTGGTCGTACAAATTGACCTTGAATTGCTCGGCCGATTGCTGCCGCATGCGGAAATCGATGCCGCTTTTGGGCAGAACGTCGCGAAAACCGGGCTTTCGCGCAGGACGCGCAGGCAGCGGATGGCCAACGCCTTCAACCTGCTCCGCGGCCGGAGAGGACCGATCGCCTTGGCCGACGCCAAAGGAAATGAGCGCGGCGATGAGCAACGCCGCAGGCACCAAAAGCAGGAGTCCAACGACGACAAGAGAGGGTCTTTGATTCATCCTGGCTGGCCGGAGGGAGTGGAGATGGACAGACAAACGGGCTTCCGACGGGCAAAAAAATCCGCCGGCCGCGGCACCATGTATTTTACTCCACCGGACCGCTTCCTCCAAGCGAAGGACCGCTCCGAGCGACAACGGCGATCAACCCTTTCGGAGCGCGATGCGTTACCCGCCGCTTGCCGGGCGGCGCCCCGCTTGCCAGCGGCGAAGAAGTTGCTCGTTCCACCTCAGCGTATCGGCCCAGGCCCGGTCGTAAAGGTTGGCGTTCCGCCCGCGCAGCGGCACCGCCGAAAGCCAGATGTCGGGCTTGATTTCCGCCAGTCGCTCCAGCGAGCTGGCCAGCAATCGCGCGTCCCAACCAAACGGCGGGCCTTGACGTTCGAGCCGGGCGACCGCGATCGCATCCGTATCGAACGGCGCCGGACCGCTAACCAGCACCAGCGCCTCGCCCTGGCGAAATGAGTAGGCCGCCTGCGGCGTGCCGAGACCCTCCAGCGGCCAGGCACGCAGGTTGTTCCAACCGAGGGCGGGCAACTCCTCGGCGGCAACGACGGCGGCGCGTTCCGGGCAAAACGCCGCCACCGCTTCAAGGCAGCCCGCCGGAGCGACCACGCGGCAGCCGGTGCCCTCGACCATTTCCTTCAGCCCGGCCAAGTTCCCCGTGTCGCACGACGTAAGCACGACCGCCGCAACGGCGGGCGCGGGGATCCCCAACGTTTGCCAAGCGGACGCCAGTCGTCGAGATGCGCCCTCGCCGCACGCGCCGTCGAACAGCAGTGCGCGCCCGTTCTCCACCAGCGCATACGCGGCCCGACCGTCGAAATCGCCCAAGTAGTAGAGGCCGTCGAGGACCGCCTTGGGCCTGCCGTCCAAAAAATCCGCTCCATCCCGCGCATAGCGCTGGCAGACGAGTCGCAGCTCGTCGATGCCGCGATCGACGAGCGATTTCCATTCCGCCGCCGTGAGCCGCGGGTCGGGAGCGGCCAGGTCCGAGTCAGGGTGGCCGGGCAGAACCAGGTCGGGGGCAGGCAACTGCCGCAGCGTCTCGAACGAGCGGAGATAACGTTGGGCGTCACCGCCATAGCGGGGGGGCAAACGCGCCGAGTAGGTCCCCAAGGCAACCGTGAGCGTCGAAATGGTGTCGCCCGTGAAGAGCATCCGCTGCCCGTCCGCCTGAAGCAGAAAACAGCAACTCCCCGGCGTATGCCCCGGCGTGGCCAAGACGGTGAACCGCGCCTGGCCCAATTCGAGCACTTGGCCGTCGGCCAATTCGCCGTCGACGACGGTGGGATGCAGGGCTTCGCCCTCGATATCAAACTTGGAAAAAATGGCCTCCCACGGCCCTCCGCGGCGCAACGTGCCGGCGTCGTCGCGGCCGATGTAGATCTTGGCTCCCGTCAGGTCGCGCAGTCGTTGAGCGCCCATCGTGTGGTCGCCGTGCGCGTGCGTGAGCAAGATCATTTTCAGCCGGCCAAGATCGAGGTCCAGTTTTGCCAGTCCGGCCAGCAGCCGGTCATGGGCCGACTCCAGCCCGCTGTCGATCATGGCCAGGCCGGCCGACGTCTCCACGACATAGACGGCCGAAGGCCGCATGTCGCCCAAGATATAGATGCCCTCGGCGATTTTGGCCGGCCCCCGCGCCAAGCACTCGGCGATCGGCTGGGGAGCCGGCTGCGGGCGGTCCGCCGCGGGCGCGGCGGAAAAACCTGGCGCGAACTGCCGCCATAGGACCAGCGCGACGATTCCCAGGAGGGTCGTCCCGATCACCGGCAGGCCGATGATCATCGCACCGAAATGCCACCGTTTCTCATTGACCATATCGCTTGCCTGGCGCTGCCTGCCAGTGCCGCAGCAGGTGGTAGTTCATCGTGAGCGTGTCCGTCCAATCGCGATCATAGAGATTGGCGTTGCGTCCGCGCCAGGGGACCGCGGAAAGCCAAACATCGGGCATGACGCTCTTCAGTCGCGAAAGCGACTCGGCCAGCAATCGCGCGTCCCAGCCGGTCGGCGGCCCTTGTTGACTGCGCTTGACGAATTCGTCGAAATCCGCATCGATCGGCACGCTTCCGCTGACCAAAGCGACCGTCTCGCCCCGGCAAAAATGGTAGGCGGCCTGGGGCCCGCCGGCGCCGGCAACCGGCAGGGAATGCACCTCTTCCCAACCCAGCGCCGACAGTTCTTCGCTGGAAACAACGTTGGCGCCTTCGCAAAACCGGGCCACCGCTTCCAGGCCCTCCGGCGGAGCGACCACTCGGCAGCCGGCGCCTTCGACCACTGATTTCAGGCCCGTCAAGTTCTCCGCTTCACATGAGGTCAGGACCACCGCCGAGATGGCGGGCGCGGCCAGGCCCAGGGCTTGCCAGGCCGCCGCGAGCCGTCGAGCGGCATCTTGCCCGCGCACGCCGTTAAACACCAGCGCCTGCCCGCCCGAAAGCACGGCATAGGCTGCCTGGCCTTCGAAATCGCCCAAATAATACAGCTCATCGAGAATCTGCTTCGCGCCGCCGTCCAAGAAATCAGCACCGTCCCGCGCGTATCGTTGGCGGATAAGCCGTAGCTCATCGACGCCGCGCTGGAGCAGCGCGTTCCATTGCGCCGCGCTGAGCCGCGGGTCGGCGGGCGCCGGTTCGTAGCCGGGATGGCCCGGCAGAACCAGATCGGGCGCCGGCAACCGCCGCAGCTTCTCGAACGAGCGAAGATAACGGTTGACTTCGCCACGATATCGGGGAGCCAACTTCGTTGCGTAAGTCCCCGTGTCCGCGCTGAGCGTCATGATCGTATCACCCGCGAAGAGCGCCCGTTGCCCCTCGACTTCCAGCAAAAAACAACAGCTCCCCGGCGTATGGCCGGGAGTGGCCACGACGGTAAACCGCGCCTGGCCCAGTTCCAGCACCTGCCGATCGGCAAGCTCGCCGTCGACGGTGGTGGGGTGAAGGGCTTCTCGCTCCATATCGAACTTGGAAAAAATGGCCTCCCAAGGCGCACCGCGACGCAACGGCCCCGCGTCCTCGCGGCCGATGTAGATTTTGGCGCCCGTCTCGTCGCGCAGCCGTTGAGCGCCCAGGGCGTGGTCGCCGTGCGAATGCGTGAGCAGAATCATTTTAAGCCGGCCGATGTCAAGACCCAGTGTCGACATTCCGGCCAGCAGCGTATCGTGGGCCGACTCCAGGCCGGCGTCGATTATCGCCAAGCCGTCCGACGTTTCGACGACATAGACGACCGAGGGCCACATATCGCCCAAGAGGTACACGCACTGGGCGATTCTCACCGGCGTCGGCGCCAGTGGCCGGGCGGTTCCCGCCAGTTTCGGCACGTTGCGTTTCGCAATGGGCAGGGGCGAGGCGCCTGCTGTGCCCAGACGCCACAGGCCCACCCCAATCGCCACGAGCGTCGCCCCGAACGCCAGCAGACCGATGACCATGGCGCCTGAACGCCACCGTTGCTGACTCGGTAGGTCGCTTGTCTGGTGCATTGTTTTGGCTGATCGTAGAGGGTGACGTTTCGCGCCGTGGGCGCGCCGGCTACGGAGCCGGTTGTTATGCCCGCGCCGGCAAGGCGCTACTCTTCGGCGGCGCCCTCCGGCTCGATGACTTCGTGCAAGCGATCGACGGCCGGGGAGATCAGCACTTGCCGCATCCCGCTGGGCCAGTGGATTTCCACACGGTCGATCGACGTGACGTCGCCTAGGCCGAAGTGCAAGGTTTTCGACGGTTGCGAAAGATAACCTCCCGTGCATTCCACCTGCCGGACCATCACTCCGCCGCGGTAGTGGAGTTTGGCCAGCGCGCCGATGGCGTCGCGGTTGCTCCTCGTCCCTCGCAATCGAATGGCGGCATAATGGCGCCGAGGGAACTGGTTCTTGAAATAGTAGGGAACGCCGTTGAAGTTGTTGACCATGAGATCGACCCGACCGTCGCCGTCGAAGTCGGCCGTCGCGGCGCAGCGGGAGCTGCGCGCGGCTTGGCGGGCAAAGATGAGTTCGCTCAAGAATTGCCCCTCGCGAGGCGGCTCAACGCCTTCTTCCGCCGCTCGGTCCACAAACGTGCCGTTGCCGTTATTGAGCAGCAGACTGCAAGGGTAGTAAAAGTAGGGATAGCCCATGCCCGAGGGAAGGTAGACGTCTTGGTCGCCGTCGTTGTCAAAGTCGCCGGCGGCGATGCCCCAGGGCCAGAAAGTCTCCACGCCCGCCGCGTCGGAAACCTCCCTGAAACGTCCCGCGCCCTCGTTGCAAAACAGGCTGTTGCCAAACAGCACGAGATCGTAATTGAGATGCAAACGCTCCATCGACATCGCTTCCTGCTCAACTTTCTCGGGATGAAGATCGACCCTCGGCCCGTTGAGGTATCGATACTTCTTCTGCGGTTCGACCAGATCGGGTTCGTCTTGCAGAATCCACATGTCCGAATGCATGTCGGTGATGAACAGGTCGAGGCGGCCGTCGTTATTGTAATCGAACGCCTTGGCGCCGATGGCGCCCATCGACGTGCGGCGGAGCGTCTCGCGAGTCACGTCGTCGAAGTGGCCCCGCCCGTCATTGCGGTAGAGTTGGCTGACGCCGAACATGTTGGTGACCAGCACATCGAGGTCGCCGTCTTCGTCGAAATCGAACGCCGCGACATCGCCGCTCCAGCCCTTGCCCGATAGCCCCGCCGCGGCCGTCGCGTCGCTGAAGGTGCCGTCCCGGTTGTTGCGAAACAGCATGTTCGACTCGCGGTCTTGGACATTATAGACGTGTTGCCACAGGTCGCTCGGGCCCCGAAAGTAGCGGGCCTGGGCGTCAAATTCGTCCATCGTCCAGCGCGCGGTATTGGTCACAAACAGGTCGAGATAACCGTCGTTGTCGTAGTCGAAGAAGGCGGGCGTTTGCGAATGGGCAACCAACGAAACGCCGGCCGGCCCGGTTACGTCGCGAAAGCGGCCGGCGCCGTCGTTTTCGAACAAGACGTTGCCTCCGCGAGTGCTCGTGACGTAAAGATCCTGATCTCCGTCGTTGTCGTAATCGCCGAAGGCGGCGCCGACGCAGATGCGATCGTCCAGCGCCAGCGGCCACGCTTCGTCCGTGACGTTGTCGAACGTTCCGTCGCCGCGGTTGCGGTACAGGCCGTTGGCGCCGAGTTGGTTCAGGAAGAGAACGTCGTCGGCGCCGTCCCCATCGTAATCGCCCACCACCACGCCACAGCCGTGGTCGTAGAGGTTGACTCGGAACTCCCCGCCCTGCTCTTGCGGCAAAAACGACATGCGAAAGTCGATGCCGTTCTGCGAGGCGACGTCACGAAATCCGGATATGCGCTGCGGTTCGCGTGCGAGAACCAGCCAAACCGCCGTCATGCCGGCGAAAGCGATGAACGCCACCGAAAGAATGTTGACCCCTTTCGAAGGTCTGCGGCCCAACCGTCCCATCGTCTGCTCCCCAGAGTCTCATTTGCGGAAGTTCTCGCGACAGGCGAAGCTTCTCGTTGGTTTAAGGGACCGGTTTTGTCCTTCATGTTACAGGCAGTCCTATTACAATCTGGTTAGAATTTAGCGGAGCCCCGGCTCGATTGCGAAACGGGATTCTCTCTTCCTCATTCCGCTGATTGATTATAGATTGCGACACTGGAACGAGAAAGGGTCAGGCGAAACACCCGAAACACCGACGACGCCATGCAAGTCTTCCTGCGGGGTCGTAGCGCGATCGCGAACCTCCTGCTCCGGAAGCCGCACTACGGAACGCTGACGCTGGCGGAGAACGCCCCGCGGCCTTCGGCACTCCGAGATTTCCCGGCCGCCAGGGGGAGACCCCGCTTGGGCTTCTTGCGAAGTCGGAGATCCTCAACCTCACCCGTCAATTCGAAGTCGAACACCTGTGGTTCGTCGCGGCGCTCGACGTAGGCTGTGAAGCCCGACGTGGCGGGATCGAGGTACTTCCGGGGCAGCAAGGGGATGCCCCTCTGAAGACGCCCAATCTTGGTCATCGACTCCTGATCCTGAGCGATCACATAGCGCTGCGGAAAGCCGAGGACGGGGATATAATCGAGCGGCCAGTCTTCCGGAACGCCATCGGGCCAGAGGTCCCACACCGCCTGTTCGCGAATGTAGCGCTTCACGTCGCCGCCCGCGGAGGCCAGGGCGGCCATCTTTTTGTTCACAGTTGTTCCGTCGTATTCGTGGTACTTTTCCATGTAAACCGAGTACTCACGGTCCGGCACGGCGCCGCGGGGCATGTCGCTGCTGGAAAAGAAGGTGGTCAAGTGGTAACGGCCATCGGCGTCGGTCAGTCCGTGGGCGGTCTGGTCGTCGATAAGCTTGTTCAGAAAGACAACCAGCGCCCCTTCCACCGGCTGGCCGTTGTGCGTGACACGTCCGACGACCTCCACCGTGCGCGGCGGCGGCGAACAGCCCCAGGCCAGGCAGAGAACCGGCAGCAGCGAGGCGGCCCAGCGGCGGCGAAACGTGGCTTGAGACATACTTGCCCTCAGTGGTCCGTTGTCAGGTTTGCGTCGTCAACGATCAGGCCGGTGACCGAGGAGGAACCGGGCGCCGCAGTGCCGGGCGCCGCAGTGCCGGGCGCCACAGTGGAAGTCGCCCGCTCCGCCGCGCTTTCTTCAGGGCCCCGTCGATCTTGCCCCAACTCGGCGCGATGCATCTTGGCCAGGTCCTCGCGGCCGAGCTCTTCGTAATACTTGACCAGCGCCTGGTGAGCGCCTGGGTGCAAGGGATTCCAGCGCAGCGCCGACAGCATCATGGCGGCCGAAGCCTTGGGGTAGCCCGATTTTTGCAACACTTCGCCGAGTTCATAGCGCAATTCCGCGTCTTGCGGACGAGTCACCAAATCCAGCTCCAACTCCGACTGCCGCTGTGCGAGCTGCTCCAACTCATGCGCGCGTTCGGTCGAACGCTTCGCTTCTTTTTTTCGACCGGTCTTTGCCAGGCACACGCCGAGCCGATAGTGCAACTGCGAGTTATGGTCGTCCAAGGCGACCGCCTCGGCAAGCAGCTTGACGGCCAGCGGCAAGTCTTGCTGTTGCTCGGCGAACTCGGCCAGGGCCGATAAGGCGGCTGCCCTCTGCGGCGGAGGCAGCCGGTTCGCTTCGAGCATTTCCGTTAAAACCTGCTTTGCTTCGTCCAACCTCCCCTCATGCTTCAGACACGCGGCGATGCCGGACATGGCCGCCGGATCGGCGGACCACTGCTGGTGACAAAAGCGAAAGTGCTCCAGCGCGTGTTTGCTGTCGTGCTTCGCCTGCAGCACGTGGCCCAGGCCCAGATGCGCGGCATAGTTTGCCGGTTCGATTTCCAGCACCGTTTGGTATTCTTCCTCTTGTTTGAGGGCTTGTTGGGTGAGCTCGAAAATCTCCGCGCGCAGCAACCTGGGATAGGCGAGTTGGGGCTGCCAACGGACCCAATAATCGAGCACCAGCATCGCGTCGCTCATGCGATATTCCGCCAAGTAGCCCAGCGTGAGCGACGTGTAGATTTGCCGCGCCGTATCATCGGGCAACGGACGCAGCAGCATTTTTCGCAGCTCCAATTCGGCCTCGCGGTCGCCGGCCTGAAACGCCAGCAGCGTCAATTGGAAGCGGACCTCCTTCTTGGGCCAGCCCAACTTCATCGCCTGTTCCAGGTGGGTGCGCACCTCGTCGATGTGCCCCGCCTCACGATTGGCCACCCCCAACAGGAACTGCACTTCGGCCGAGTCGGGGCGGAGCGCTGCGGCGTCGTTCAACTCGAACACCGCGTTGTCGGCCAGCAGCGCCGCCAGCGCATAGCGCGCCGTCCGCAGGTGCGAGAAAAACCGCCAACTCCGCCAGGCCCAGGGACCGGCGGCACAAGCCAGCAGCAGGCAACCTACCACGAACCAGCGCCGCCGCCGCGGCGCTGAACTCTTGACCTCAGCCTTGAAACTGTGCATTCGCCCGCTATTCCTTGGTCAAAGGAAAGTCGAATGCCTGGGGGCCGCCGTCCTTCACTTCCGCCGTCAGTCCCGACTCCGCCGGGTTGGCGTACTTCGCGGGAAGCAGCGCCTTCGGGGCCGCTGCCTTGGCCGCCTCGGACGCGTCGTTGCTACCCCCCGACTCACTCGCGTGTGCGTAGCTGACCTTCTCCCGGTCCTCGTCCGAAAGCTCCGTCTTGTGAGTCGGGTCCATCTTCTGGATCATGGCCAGCGGTCCGGACGAATCATCGCTCTTGGTCACGATCACGCTGTATTTGCCGGGCACGACGCCCTCGTACATCTTGGTGGGGGTCTCCATAGTGGTCAACTTGCAAACACCCTGCGCGTCGGTGGTGCCGAAGGCGGTGTGCTTTGTCTCCGTCTGCGCCGCTGCAGCCTCAAATAAAAACGACACAGTGGCGCCCTCCAACGGCGCGCCCTCGAAGGTCACTTTCGCCGTGACGGGGACCGTTTTCACCTTGCTGCCCTCTGTGCAGCCTGCCGCCGCGGCCATCAGCGTCGCGGCGGTCACGAACGAAAGAAGACGAGTTGTCATAAATCACCAGTCTAGGAAAAGCCAATTGTATGAAACGCCAGGTCTATGAAACCGCCTGAAAGCGGCTCAATTCGTTGCGCCGCCAAAATCGCCCGCGCTGATCATGTTGCCGTCCCGGCGGTCGCCCAAGCGTTGGTAGGTGTCGTAGTTCATGTTTTCATAGAGAAAGTGGACGGAGCCGTCTAGCATCACCACCTGGCCGCCGCCCGGATGCTTTGATTTCAGTCCGCCCGTCCCGGTCCAATTTGAGCCGCTGATCCAAGTGATATCGCCGATATTGGTTAAATATCCCAGGTTCACCATTTGCAAATAGCCGGGTTCATTGATGCAGGTCGGCAAATTGATGGGCGCCGTTGTGGCGAACCCCATCCCACCGCTGTTGGCGCCCATCCATCCGTCGACCTTAATTTGAGCCGCTTCGCAGTAGGGCCGTGTTTCGCCAAAGCCGATGGTGCTGGTGGTGCCGTCGCTGACGTCCTGAAAGCGGGCCGCCCATTGCACGCAGGCAAACGGACCCGAAATCCAACGGTCGTCGCCCGCATTGTGATACCAGCCGTTCCGCTCGATACCGGTGCCGAACCAGGCCCCCAGGGGCACACTTTGCGCCTGCCAACCCCCCATACTGGTTGCAAGCGGATAGGGGGTCGGCCCGACGAGCGGCGTGATCGGGCTATTGCCTCGGGCCGACGCGCCGAGGTTGGCCTGATAACTTTGATACTTGCGGTTGCCGGCAGTGCCGTTCGTCGGTCCCCACGAGACTCCGATGTTTTGCTCAAAGGTGCTATCGCTCGGGCAAACAAGGGATGGCAACTGCGTTACCGAAAGGCGAAGAGGTACGCCGGCCGTCTGGTCGGTTGGATCGCCCGTGCCGTACTTGGGCGGATTAAACGGCTGATCGGCAACGTCGGGCGGAAGGCCCGTCCCGTTAGACACGGAATAGTTGGCGGCATTGCCGGGGTTGTTGATGTTCATCCGCATTTGACTATACAGGACTTGCTGCTCCAGGTAGGGCAACATGGTGGTGATGTGGGTGCCGCGCGCCGGCAAATTGTCTTGCGCTTTGCCGCTGTTGCTATTGCCGCTCCAATCGCCGAAGCCATAGGGCAAGCGGTTCCAGACATCGTGATAGTTCTGGAAGGCGAGGCCGAGCTGCTTCAGGTTGTTCGTGCAAGTGGTTCGGCGGGCGGCCTCGCGCGCGGCCTGAATGGCGGGCAACAACAAGGCGATCAAGATGCCGATGATGGCGATGACGACCAGCAACTCCACGAGCGTGAAGGCCAGTCTGGCTGGACGTTGCGGGTGAGACATGAATACGACTCCTTAAAGAGAAGAATAAAAAAAGCTTACAAGCTCTCGGCACGCCTGGCGCCGATGCGGTGGCTGCCTCTGTTCCCAATACGCCCCTTAGTATAGATCGGCGTTTCTTGAAGTCAAGCTCCCCATGTTATTTCTCCGCCCGTTTTTTTCTGCCCGCCCAGGCCCCCCGTACGGCGGAGAGGAGCTATATTTCACGCGGCCGAGAATGAGACGTTTTGCCGCGAGGAAAAGCGGTGGCTGGGGCAGAGCTTGGCCAGATCGTTAAGGCAAAACATCGTCAACCCATGCAAAAGGCCAAGTTTTCACCGGCCCAGGAGCAACCCGCCGAAACCCGCGGCCTCCCTCTTGAGTTCGCCCCCCGCGCGCGCTAGGATAGACTTTGCGCGGCCGATAACGAGGCGTTACATCCGCGAAAAGACGTCGTGGCTGGGGCAGAGCCTACGCGATGCCCCGGGGAGCCATG
>DATLUO010000074.1 GCA_035533075.1 Pirellulales bacterium
ACCTCTGCCGATCGGCCAAGGGCACGTAAGGCGGAAGGAGAGGGAGTCGAACCCCCAAGGCTCATCGCTCGTCCCGACCACCGCTGCGCGGCGGTGCCCGCGGGCCGGGTGCCGTCGCCAATCGGCTTGTCCTTCCACATCGAACTGCGGTGGCAGGAATCGAACCTGCGCCAGGGCGGTTAACAGCCGCCTACCCGTACCAGCACGGGTCCCACCGCAATCAAGTCAGCGTGGTCGGATTTGAACCGACGATCTCGTGCTTCCGACGCACGCGGAATTCCAGGCTTTCCCACACGCTGAAACGAAGCGCCCAGCCGGAGTTGAACCGGCGCGTCCTGCATGGCGAGCAGGGAGGCTACCGCTACATCATGGGCGCGTTGCAAACAAACCGAATTGTCAAAGAGCCAAGGGCACCGGGCGGGAGTCGAACCCGCGTTGCCGCGTTACGAGGGCGGAGTCGTCGCCGCTGGACCACCAGTGCTTGTCGTTTTTCAGTGGGACCGGACGGACTTGAACCGTCACCAACCTGGTTAAGAGCCAGGTATGCTGCCGCTAACACCTCGATCCCGTCGTCGTCACTTTTTTCGCCGTTGTCGGCCGACAAGTCGGCACGGAGGGAGTCGAACCCACGATCTGGCCCTTATAAGAGGCCGGCTCTAACCGTTGAGCTACGTGCCGCAAATGGGGCCGGAGGGATTCGAACCCGGGCACCGACGCGCAGCGGTGGTCGCCTTCCGCTTAAAAGGCGGATGCGCTGCCGTTACGCTACGGCCCCATGGGGAGCGGGCGTATGCGTTTCAGCCGAATTCGTGCCATCATCGTTTGTCCTCCAAGGTCGATTAGTCCGGGGTGGAGTCGAACCGGGCACCGCCGCGCAGCGGTGGTCGGCCGGCGACGTATCAGATCGCCGTGCTTCCGTTACAACACCGGACCGCGTTCAAGTCGGGATGGTGGGAGTTGAACCCGGGCACCGCCGCGCAGCGGTGGTCGGCTCGTGCTCCCAAGGCACGCGGGCCGCCGTTACCCTACATCCCGTTGTTGTCTCCCAAGTCAGAACGGCCGGACTCGAACCGCGACCATCGCTGCGCGATGGTGCCGATACCCACTCCTGGCTCCCGACCAGGCGGAGTAGCCGCTCTCCTACGCTCTGTCGTTCAAGTAGCCCATAGGGGATTCGAACCCCTGCCGCCGGCTTGAAGGGCCGGAATCCTCAACCGCTAGACGAATGGGCCGCAAGTGGATCGGGAGGCGCTCGAATCCTCGTCTGCGGCTCTTCAGGCCGCCGCCGGGCACCGCCGCGCAGCGGTGGTCGCGTCTCAGCTACCGATCCGAACAAAACCAACGAAAAAGGCCCGGTGTCGTTGTGACACCGGGCCTTGAAGAGCCTTGCTTTGCCTTGGGGGCCGAGCGTCACAAGCGCAACGGATCCGCGGGGAGCGATATCGCCGGTTGACCGGCGAAATAGCACGTCCCTCTGCGTTCGTTTGTGATACTTGGCCGTAAGGACATCATGGTAGGGAGCCTTGAAAGGCGGTTGATCTTCTGGGAAAACCGGCACGATCGGACCACGGGACCGACGGTGCGCGATTGGTTATACCTGGTTAGACTCCGCAGGGTTCCAAATGGTTCACGATTTTTTTACCGGTTGGGGCAAGTGCGGCGTCGGTTACAATCGGCGCGCCGCAAGAAGCTACCCAGGCGGCTTGCGGCGTGTTCGTTGACACCATTGCCGTCAGCGAAACCCACCCCCTCCACGAGGAGCCGCCGGACCTTCTGCAGCAAATCGACGTGCCGTCCGT
Source organism: Pirellulales bacterium (assembly GCA_035533075.1). Lineage (NCBI taxonomy): Bacteria > Pseudomonadati > Planctomycetota > Planctomycetia > Pirellulales > Pirellulales bacterium. Next base: position 1,800 of record DATLUO010000074.1, read on the forward strand.
CGAGACCCGGATCGGTCGTCGGGTCGTTGTATCGGTCATTGCATTCTCCTACTACTCGTTTCGGCCTTTCGAGGCAATTCTACCGCGCCGGCGGCGCCGGCGGCGCCGGCGCCAGCCAAAAACTGTCAGGTCGAGGCGGCCGCCCCAATGGCGGGCACGGCCGCCTCGCCGTGTCGCCCACGAAACGTGGCGTCGAGTTGCAGTTGCCCCAAGTCAACACGGCCGCGGAACGCGCCCGCGACGAAACTCGGCCTTTACCAAACGAGCCTTCGACCCAAGGGGCACATGAAGCACCACTGGGGTCAACAAATGTGGGCGAGAAAGTCGCCCCCAGCGCCTTTCGACGACCCGCCAAAAAAGGCTAGGATGGGACCTGTACCGCAAGAACTAAAGTTCGGGCCATGAGGTCTGCGCGTTGATAATCCACCGCTCGACGACTTCCCAATTTGCCACAGGCGACGGCGGCCGGCCGCGCTTGCTCTCGCCGCGGCAGGAAGCGGCCGTATTCCGGCGGATGCGCCGCCGCACGGTCGTGAACCTGCTACGGCAGGCGCTGGCCCAGTCGCGACTGCGTGTGACGCTGGTCACGGCCTTGACGGCTCTCCTGTGGGCCGGACTGTTCCAGCTCTTCGCCGAGGGATTCTATTTCCTCAAGACAATGGTCCCCGAGCCGGTCATCCACGACGAAACCGCACGCGCCGTGTTCAGCATCTTCTTCGCATCGCTCACGCTGATGCTGGTCGCTTCGACCGCCATCATCGTCTACGGCGGACTCTACCGTTCGGCGGAAGTGCGCTTCCTGCTGTCGCTGCCCGCGCGAATCGAACGGGTCTTCCTGCACAAATTTCACGAGGCGATGCTGTTCAGCAGTTGGGGCTTTCTGCTCTTGGGCACGCCGATGCTGACGGCCTACGGTGTCGTGGAGAGCGCTTCCGTCTACTACTACGCGGCGCTCGTGCCGTTCCTGGTGGGCTTCGTCTACATTCCCGGCGCGCTGGGGGCGCTGGCGGCGATGGCCATCGTCCGCTGGCTATCGGGCCATCGCGCGCGGCTGAACTGGCTGGCCGCGACCCTGGGGGTGGCCGCCGTGGCGGCAATCGCCTGGTCGCTCACGCGCGACCTGGAGAACGACCTGCTCACGCCCGCCTGGTTCCAGGAGATGCTCGCGCGGCTGCGGATCAGCGAGGCGCGGCTGCTGCCGAGCTGGTGGCTCAGCTCCGGTTTGCTCGAGGCGGCCCGCGCCGATTGGCAGGATGACGCGGGACGCAGGGCGCTGGCCGAAAGTACGAAGTTCCTGGTCTTGACGATCTCCAACGCGCTCTTCTTGCACCAGATCGCGGTCTGGGTGGCGGGGCGGATCTACAGGCCGGGCTATAGCGTGCTGCACGGCGAACGTTCGGCCCGCAAGCGGCCCAAGCCGGCCTGGATCGACCGCTCATTGACGCGGGCCGCCTTCTTCCTCTCGCCCCAGACGCGGCTCTTGATCGTCAAGGACTTGCGGCTGTTTCGCCGCGACCCGGTGCAGTGGCTTCAGTTCCTGATCTTCTTCGGACTGTTGGCGCTCTACTTTCTCAACATCCGCCGACTCAGCTACGACGTGAACTACCTGAGTTGGGTGAACATGATCAGCTTTCTCAACCTGGCCGTCGTGGGGCTGATCCTCTCGACCTTCACCACCCGTTTTATTTTTCC
>DATLUO010000075.1 GCA_035533075.1 Pirellulales bacterium
AAGCAGCACGGCGGCCAGCGGCTGGAAACGCCGCAGTTGATGGTTCCCTATCGCACGCAGTGGAACTGGCAACAGCCGCCCGGTCCTCCGCCCGGCCGGCCGTTCAACGAGCAATGACGCGATGCCGGTGGCGCTAACGAAGCAAAAAAATGATGGTCGCCACCACGCCCAGCAGGCCGAGGGCACAAAACCAAAGCGGTCGCCCGGACAGGCCCGACGCCGAATGCACGACATACTCGCCGCAGTAGGGACATTGCTCGGCGTCTTCATAAATCTCTTCGCGGCACGAGGGACAGCGCACCAACTCGGAAGAGTCGTCGTCGGCCTCGTCCGGCTCGGGGTCTTCCCAGTCGTGGTCGTCAATCATGTCTGCCAGTATGGCCGCAGATGCCGCCTGAAACCATGCCTCATTCCAAGAAGACCGCGCCGCGTGGAAGTTAACGTTACCGCATCCGGTTCCAGGCCAAAGCCAGCGGCGCGGTGGCCAGGGGTGCCACGGCCAGCGCCGCGATGCCGACCATCGTTGCCAAGACGGCGGGCCGCTGCGACGCTTGCATCACGTCGGCCGCATGCGCCACCGCAGAGAGTGTCGCCCAGAAACTCACCGCCACATAAATGGTTGGCCAGCCAACCAAGCCGCGGCGGCGGGCCGCGACGAAGGCCATCACGGTGCCGATCGTGGAAAGCGCCGCCACCACAACGGGCAGGCCGACGAAGAACTGCTGGGCCGCCTGGCGAGACAACGCCAGCTTCGCCAACATCGAAATGGCGATGAAGGTGATGAACAGCCCAGCGAGTAGTTGCAGCAACAGTTTCGATCGTCCGGCCAATGAGACCCAAGCCATCAAGCCCATCATCGTCCAGGCGCCGACCAGGCTGGCCGGAAAATACCACCACTCGATGCCGCGCGGCAGCAGAGGTCGTGGAGCGGCTTCGACCGCGCGGAGGACCAAAGAAATCGTCAGCAACGCGGCGAGCCAGATGATCCACGCCAGAAGGAGGCCTTTCGCGCCGGTCTTCAGAATGGTGCGGGCCATTTCCGTGCTCGTCATCGGACGCGTCGCCAAAAACTGCCCCATGCTCAGATCGGCGTCGCTTGACCCGCAATTGCCGAGCACTAATCCGCCCAGCAGCCCGGCGGCAGACACCAAGCCGCCGCCCGCCAGGATTCCCTCGTACAGTGTCGTCGCGTCCCGGCTACTGATGAGCCAGATGCAGCAGCCCGCGATGATCCCGAAGATCGTGATGGCGGGCATCAACCGTCCCTTCTGCCGCCATTCGAACCACGACTGAGCGTGAGCGGCGGAGCGGAAGGACGCGCCGGAGGCCGGCGCAGGGTCCAACAAACGATCGAGCCAAGGAATCATTCCCAGTCCCGGCAGCGTGTCGCCGCGGCGCGCCCGCGAGACGCCGTTGACCGCGACGCAATAAGCGAGTGCCGCGAACGCCGCCAGGGTTGCGATCTCCACGGTCGTCACCTCGGTCCAAAAGAAACTTGGCTGCGAGGTGATTGCCCCATAACACGATTTGAACCAGACGCCTGCGCATCCCGTGACCAAGGCCATGACCGGGACTTCCCAGCCCGATTTGTCGGTCGACCAAATCGCCGACTGGACCGCTGCCACCAACACTGCCGAGAACAGGGCCGGTCCCAAGATCGGCCAACCGACACCGAATGCGGCGTTCAACACGGCACTGCTCATGGCCGACAGCAGTGCGGTGACGGTCATGACCGGGAACATTCGCCAAGCGACGAGCGACGCCGTCGTCACCGGCAGGGCATAAAACCGCGACGGCGGTTCTTGTGCCCCGAAGCCGGCCGCGATGAACATCGCCAGGTTCATCAACAACAGCGCCATGTGCATCGTGATTTGGCTGGAGTCGCGGAAATCGACGACCCCCTCTTGCCGCAGCACGGCGAAAAAGAAGGCGGGCATCGCGATCGCACCTAGCGCTGCGGCGATGAGATTCCAGCGGCCGTGACGCCACAACTCCCAGATCATGGTTTGCGGAATGGACCGCATGGCATTTCCTTTTCCGGTCAGGCGTTGATTCGCGATACAAAAATCTCGTCGAGCGTAAGCGACGCGTCGCCCACGACGGTGGCGCCGATCGCTTCGGCGGCGCTGCGCAACTGGCCGCTCTCGCCGCTGCAGATGTAGGTCCACTCGGCCCCCTCGCCGGCCAGCGACAGGGTTCCGACCAGCGACGGCGGCCGCTCCAGCGGGTGCTGAAAGCGGAGCGTCATGCGGCGGTGAGTATCTTTGATTTCGTCCATCGCCGCGGTGAGCACGATGCGGCCCTGATGGATGATCGCCACGCGGTCTGCCACCCGCTCCACCTCGTCGAGCAGGTGCGACGAAAAGAGCACGGTCCGGCCCTCGTCGGCGATCGTGCGGATAATCGCGCCGAGAATATCTCGCCGCACGACCGGATCGAGGCCCGACGACGGCTCGTCGAGAATGAGCAACTCGGGCCGATGTGCCAGGGCGACCAGCAGTCCGGCCCGCGCCCGTTGCCCGCGGGAGAGTTCTTTCACCTTGGCAGAAACGTCGAGGTCGAAGGTCTCGCGGAGTTCTTCGGCGTAGCGCTCGTCCCAGTTCGGAAAGAAGGCCTGGGTATAACGCATCAGCTCGCCGACGCGCATCCAGTTGGGCAGATCGCGGTCCTCGGAGAGATAGCCGATGCGGCCCAGTGTGCCGACGGGGTTTTGCACCGGGTCGAGACCGAACACGGCCACCGTGCCCGACTGCGCCTTGAGCAGCCCCAACACGTGCTTGATGAGCGTGGTCTTGCCGGCGCCGTTGCCGCCAATCAGCCCGAACACGCCGCCGCGAGGGACGGAGAGCGAAAGGTCGTCGAGTGCCGTTTTGTCGCCAAAGCGTCGGGAGACGCGGCGGATATCGACCACGGGCGGAGCAGAAGAAGGAAAGGGTTCGTGCATGGCGTTACTCCTGGCGACGATGAGACTGCATCGCCGAATGGCGTTGTTCGATGAGCTTGACGACGTCCTCAAACGCGATATCCATCTGCCCCGCCTCGGCCAGCAGGGAGTCGATGCGCTGGGTGAGAATCTTGATCCGCTCGCGGCGGGCCAGCGGCGAGCCTTGATCGGAAACATAGGTGCCGGCCGTGCGGCGCTTTTCCACGATGCCGGCGGTTTCCAGCTCGCGATAGGCCCGGGCGACGGTGTTGGGGTTGACGAGCAGCCGCTCGGCGAGCACGCGAATGGGCGGCAACTCCTCGCCGGGCGACAAGCGGCCGGAGGCCACCAGGTATTTCACCTGGTTGACGATCTGCTGATAGATCGGCACTCCGTCGTCGGTAGAGATGTGCAACTGCACGGTTTGGCTCCGGACGCCCCGCATGTCATTTGTACTAATCCAATAGTACAAAGATCGCGGCCGGTGTCAAGCGGCCGTGGGATTTTCGATTTTGGATTTTGGATTGGGCAGGTCAGGAACCCTGAACCCTGAACCCCGAACCGGAGTCAGCGACTCGCTTGACGCGGACCGTCGTGGCGGGCAGATTAAAGTCTCGCATTTCACGGAGCCAGGCATGCCACGACATCGAGGCCACATCGCACGACCACGGGCCACGGACGACCGGCAACGGACGGTCCACCGTCTGTTGACGACCGTCTCTCTGGCCATTCTCGCCGCCGCGGCTTCGGCGAGGGCTGCCGGGCCGATTGCCGAACCGTGGGACTACGCGCCCGCCATGCGGCAGGTGGCGGCCCGCGGCAAGGGGCGGGCCGGCGTCGTGCTGCACATCGGCGATTCGTTGACGTATTCGAACCCCTACGGTCAGTGGGCGCGGCTGGGGGCCGGCAAAACCGACGTCGACAAACAAGCGCTGGCATGCATGCATACCGGTGCCGACGACGATCGAGATGGTTGGTGGCTCTGCCGCTTCGATCATCCCGACGGCGGACGCTCGCACACGGCGGCCGGCGGCCTGCGGCTCGATGAGCTGCTGGCCGGCGGCAAGCAAGGGCTGCCGTCGCTGGCGGAACTGCTCGACCGCTACCGGCCACAAGCCGTCGTGCTCATGATCGGCAGCAACGACGCCTCGGTGGGCAGGGACCGAAAGCAGTTTCATGAGCAGCTCGTCGCCGCCGTAAGCCTGGCCCTCGATCGCGGCGTGGTCTGCGTCCTATCGACAATTCCGCCTCATCCCAGGAATCCCGAGCTGGCGAAGCACTACAATGAGTCGGTCCGCGAGGTGGCCCGCGGCCGCAATCTGCCGCTCATCGACTTGGAGCGAGAAATCCTCGCGCGCCGGCCCAACGACTTCAACGGCACGCTGCTGGAGAAGGACGACGTTCACCTCAGCGCGGTGCGCGGCGAATTGAATTCCGCCTCGGAGCCGACCGATGAAAACCTGCGGCAAATCGGCTATCTGCTGCGCGGTTGGCTCTCGGTACGCAAACTGGCCGAAGTCAAACGACGCGTATTCGATGGGCTTGATAACCACGCGGCGACCAACCAGCCGCCGAAGCCCGCGCACAAAGCGGTGGCCCGCGGCGAGACGGTCCGCCTCAACATCACGCGCGACACTTGGTTTTCGGAAGTCGGCAAAGAGGCCGACGGCAACACGGGCGGGTCCGACAGATTGAAGGTCAAGTCGATTCAAGAGATGTCGTTGGTCGATTTCGATCCCGCCCCGTTGCGCGGCCGCCTGGTGCGATCGGCGCAGCTCCACGTGCGGCTGCGCGGCCCCGAAATCCTCCGCCGCATGACGGTCGGCAGTTTTTCGGCCGAATGGGTCGAAGGGACCGCCAGCGGCTACGAGGCCCAGCCCGGCAGTTCCTGCTTCAACTGGCGCAAGTATCCCGACGTGCCATGGGCCTATCGAGGCAGCGATCTGAGCGAGGTGATCTTCGGCCGAGGCGGGAGCCGTTGGCGCACGACCGACGCCTCGCCGCCGGGCGAAGGCGGCTGGCAGACCATCGCGGTCGCTCCCGATGTACTCGCCGCCCGCGTGGCTGGCTGTAGTTACGGCTTGTTCGTGTTCGACGACACCGGTTCGGAATGGACCTGCCAAGGCGAGCAGTTCAAGCCCTGGCTGTTTCCCAACCGCTTCTTTCACAGCCGCGAGAGCCGCGAGCGGAGCGCACCCTATCTCACCGTGGAATTGGGCGAGCGCGACGACGAGCCGCCCGAAGCGCCCACCGATTTGAGCATCGAAACCAAGGGCCTGCCGCCCGGCGAAGCCAAAGTGTCGTGGTCGATGCCGAAAGACCGCGGCCCCGGCCAGACGATCGGCTTTCACGTACTGCTCGATGGCAAGCCGTTGCCTCGCTACCTGATTCCCATCGCCTCAGCCGCGGGCGAACGTGTGACCATGCACCTCCGCGATGTGCCGGTTGCCGGCGGCGCCGAGCTTGAAGTGCGGGCCGTGGACAGTGCCGGCAACGAAGGACCGCCCGCGAAGCTGCGCGTGAAGCCAGCATGCCCGGCTGAGGCCCTGTCGCCGCCGCTGGAAGTGCCCCGCGAGCGCGTCATGGCCTTTAATGCCTTTCTCGGAGCATCATCGCTGCCGACACTGGCGGGAGTCAAGATCGCGGTGATCGACCCGCTCGACAAGGTTGATCTCGATTCGGGAAAAATCGTTCCCGAACAACCGGCAATCTATCTGGCGTCCAATCATCTTTGGGATGCCGAAACGCGGGAGATTCACTTGCAGGCCGCGAAGAACGAGTTCGTCGGGTTTCAGTTGGTTGTGAAAGGTGGTTTGCACGGACTGGCAATCGCAACTTGGCTTCCCGACAACCAGGCGACATTCGATATCCAATGGGGCCGCCTGTTTCCACTTCGTGTCGGGAAGGGCGAGTTCACCGACCCGGTTTTGCCGCTGGAAAACCTCGCCGCGAACCAGCGTGCCGGCTTCGAAACGGAGAGCGGTTTTCGCAACGGCAACCTCGTCGGCGAGCGCGGAGGAGCGCTGCTTTGCGAGATTCACGTTCCGCACGATTCCCCGGCCGGTGAATACGCTGGCTACGTGTTGCTCAGCAAGAGGCAGGGCGGCGTTCGCCTGCAACTGCACCTCAAGCTTCACCTGACCGTGTGGGACTTCACCCTGCCCGACTATCTAAGCTTCCTGCCCGAGATGAATTGCTACGGGCTGCCGGAGAACGAACGCGACTATTACCGGCTGGCGCACGAGCACCGCACGTTCCTCAACCGTTTGCCATATCATCAAAATGGCGCGATCGCCGACGGCTGCGCGCCCAAATGGGACGGCAAGCGGTTGGAGTGGGACGCTTGGGACACGCGCTTCGGGCAGTATCTCGATGGCTCGGCGTTTGCCGACCTGCCGCGGCGGGGCGTGCCGGTCGACGGCTTTTATCTGCCCTGGCACGAGAACTGGCCGTCGCCGATGGAGGGCAACTACAACGGCGACTACTGGGCCGATCGGGCCTTCCCTGAAAGTTATCGTCAGGCGTTGGTCGAAGTCGCGCGGCAGCTCGCCGAGCACATCGACCGGCGGGGCTGGCATGACACGCTGTTCCAGGGCTTCTTGAACAACAAGAACAACTTCAAAGAGCGAGGCTGGTCGCGTGGTTCGTCGCCCTGGCTGTTGGACGAGCCGGCCAATTTTCAGGACTACTGGGCGCTGCGTTGGTTCGGCCAGGCGTTTCACGAAGGGGCCGACGCGGCGCGGGGCAAAGCGAGCGTGCTGTTTCGCTGCGACATCTCCCGCCCGCAGTGGCAACGCGATTTGTTCGACGACGTGCTCGACTATAACGTCGTGGGCGGGGCGATGCGGCGTTATCGGCGGATGGTGCTCGACCGCAAAAAGGCGACCGGGCAGGTGGTGATCGAATACGGCTCGGCCAATGCGCTGGAGCGAAGCAACGTGCAGCCGGCGGCCTGGTGCATCGACGCCTGGTCGTTGGGGGCCGACGGAGTGTTGCCTTGGCAGACGATCGGCACCGATCAGTCGTGGCGGCAGGCCGACACGCTGGCGTTATTCTATCCCGGCAAGCCCGCCGGTTACGACCAGCCGGTCCCGTCGCTACGGCTCAAGGCGTTTCGCCGCGGCCAGCAGGACGTCGAGTATCTGACGCTCTACTCGCAGCTTAAAGGAGTGCCGCGATGGCAGATCGGCCGGCAGGTGCGCGAGTGGCTCGGTCTGTCTGGGCAACGGCGCGCCAGCGGAGTGCCGGCCGCCGAAGACGCGGGCGTGATCGACTACGGCAATCTGCTGCCACAGAACCTTTGGGCGCTGCGGACCGGCATCGGCAAAGAGCTCTCGGCCGCGCATCCGCCTGCCAAACGTCGCTTAGTTGAGTTCAAAGTGCCGGCGCGGCCGCTTCGACCGATGAGCGAGTTCGTTGTCGAGGGGCCGTGAGCGGTTTATTCGATTCCGATACGGGTTATACTACCCCTATGCCCTCAACCGACAAGCAAAACACGATCGCCAACGGCAACTCCAACGCTTCGACCGCGCCCGCCACGGGCCGTGTCGGCTCGATCGACGCCTATCGCGGGTTCGTGATGTTTTTGATGATGGCCGAAGTGCTGGCGCTGGCCGCCGTGGCGAAGAAGTTGCCCGACAGCGAGCTTTGGCAATGGCTGGCCCATCACCAAACGCACGTCGCCTGGCGCGGTGCCTCGCTGCACGACTTGATTCAGCCGTCGTTCTCGTTTCTCGTCGGCGTGGCGTTGCCGTTTTCGCTGGCCAGCCGGCATCGGCGTGGCGAGCCGCTGTGGTTCTCGTTGCTGCATGCGGCCTGGCGGGCGGCGATTCTCGTGTTCCTGGGCGTCTTCCTCCGCTCGGTCGGCCGGCCGGAAACGAACTACACCTTCACCGACACGCTCGCGCAGATCGGCCTGGGCTACTTTCCGCTGTTTCTGATCGGTCTCGGCCCGCCCAAACTGCAATGGGCTGTCTTGCTCTTGGTCCTGGCCGGCTACTGGTCCGCCTTCGCCATGCATCCGCTGCCGTCAGGCGGCTTCAACTACGCGGAGGCGGGCGTCGCGAAGGACTGGGAGCACAACGCGACCGGATTTGAGGCGCACTGGAACAAGAACACGAACGCCGCTTGGGCCTTCGACCACTGGTTTTTGAATTTGTTTCCGCGGCAACAGCCGTTTATGAACAACGAGGGCGGCTATGCCACGTTGAGCTTCATTCCCACGCTGGGCACCATGTTGCTGGGACTGATCGCCGGCGGATGGTTGCGCGCCCCGACGCCGGCGTCGCGAAAGCTGGCCTGGATGGCGGTGGCGGGCGTGGTGGGCCTGGCGCTGGGTTATGCGGCCGACCGCTTCGGCCTGTGCCCGAACGTCAAACGGATATGGACGCCTTCCTGGGTGCTGTTCAGCGGAGGCTGGTGCTTTCTGTTGCTGGCGGCCTTTTACCTGGTGATCGACGTGGCGGGCCTGGCGGCGTGGTCGTATCCGCTGCGAGTGATCGGGGCGAACTCGATCGCGGCCTACGTGATCGCGCACTTGTTCCGCGGTTTTATTCGCGGCTCGTTCCACACGCACTTGGGGCAAGACGTGTTTCGCGTCTGGGGCGAAGCTTACGAGCCGTTCGTTGCCGGCGTGGCCGTGCTGACCGTCTACTGGCTGATTCTGTGGTGGATGTATCGCCGGAAGATCTTTTTGAGGGTTTGATGCGCCGCAATGAAGAGAGGCCGGTGGGAGTCGAACCCACTTAGACCGGGTTGCAGCCGGTTGCCTGGCCGTCTGGCTCCAGCCTCTCGACCCCGTGTGCGCACGGGACCGCATTGGGCAATGACTGGGATAATATCGGCCGGCCGGGCCGGCAGGCTTGAATTGGCCGAGAGGCTTCTTTACTCGCCGCCCACCGCGTGATAATTTGCCCCTTTCTAGTTCATGACACGGACGGAGATGATGCCCGAACAGGTGATCGACTTCCAACAGCAAAAGCAGGTCCTTCGCGAGCAGGCGCACGCCAATCGGCGGGCGCAAGAAGATAAAGACGAGCTCAGCCAGCGGATTTGCGAAACGTTCGTCGGCTTGCCCGAATACGCGGCGGCACGCACAGTGATGTTTTACGTCGATGTGCGGACCGAAGTGCGGACGCGGCAGTTTCTTCCCACGGCCCTGACGCACGGCAAGCGGATCGTCGTGCCCTACTGCGTGGAAGGCGACCTGGAACTGTTTCACCTGGCCGGCATGGAGGAACTGGCCGTCGGCATGTACAAGATTCTGGAGCCCAAGGCCGAGTTGCGGGACGTGCCGGCCAAGAAAGTGGCGGTCGAACAACTCGACCTGGTGATGGTGCCGGGCGTGGCCTTCGACCGTCGCGGCGCTCGCATGGGCCACGGCTTCGGCTACTACGATAAATTGTTGGAGCACGTGCGGTTCGATGCCCCGCTGGTGGCGTTGGCCTTCGAGTGCCAGCTTTTTGCCGAGATACCGATGGCGGCCCACGACGTCTTCATGGACAAGATCGTCACTGAAGAAAAGATCTACGTCGGCCTCGGCCGAGGGGCCTCGGGGTGAGGGGAGATTGCGAATTGCGAATTGCAAATTTGCAATTGCCTGACGGCTGACGGCTGACGCCTGACGCCTCTTGCCTGGCGCCTGACGCCTATCGCCCGACGCCCAACGCCCAACGCCCAACGCCCAACGCCTATCGCCCAACGCCCCACGCCCCACGCCTCTTCCTCTCGCCACCCATGGCCCACATCGACGACACCTACGCCGAGGCCTTTCGCAGCATCTACGCCGAGGTGCTGATCACTGCCCGTGACCGCGGTTGGCTCGATCGCGCCGTGGCGGCGGCGACCGGCAACGCTTCCAGCACCATCCTCTGCGATTGCGAGGCCGGATTCGATCGCTACGTCGGTCCCGGCGGCGATGAGTCGTTCATCACGCCCGACCGACGGCCGGGAGCACTGGTGCAGTTCCACGTGCCCCGCTTCCGCAAAGACCGTGTCGAGGCCCTCCAGCGGTCGCTGTTGGTGCGGCTCAGTCAGAACGTGCTCACTTGCCCTACCGCGGCCTGTTTCAGTCCGCTCGAGGAAGAAACGTTTTTCAAGCTGGGCCGCAAGATCGCCTTTTTCGGCGATGGCTACCAGCGGCGTGAGCTACGCCACGGCCGGCGAGTTTGGGTCATCCCGATTCTTGGCGGCGAGTTCGTGATCGACCGGCGCTTCGGTTATCGCGACGGGCTGATGGGCGGCAACCTCTGGTTTCTGGGCCGCGACATTGACGCCGCGCTTCTCGCGGCCGAGCGTGCCCGTGACGCCGCCGCGGCGATTCCCGGCGTCATCCTGCCGTTTCCCGGCGGCATTGCGGCCAGCGGCTCGAAGGCGGGCAGCCGCTACTCGTTCGCCGTGGCCAGCACCTACGCCGAGTTCTGCCCCACGTTGCGGGACAAGCTCGGCGAACGATCGCGCGTGCCCGACGGCGTACAATCGATCATGGAAATCATCATCAACGGCCGCGACCTGGAGACGATTGCCGCCGCCACGCAAGCGGCCATTCGGGCCGCCGTCGATACGCCGGGGCTGCTCACGATCTCGGCGGGCAACTACGGCGGACGGCTGGGCAAGAGCTTTATTTACCTGCGGGCCGATCGTGTCTGACCTGGCCGAATACAACTGGGCCGCCTTGACCGCCGCCGGGCTGGTCGACCGCGCGGAATACTTTGCATCGCTGGGGTCGACCAACGACCATGCGCGCGAGATCGCCGCCATGCTGCCGCGAGACGAACGGCGGTTGATTGTGGCCGACGAGCAAACGGCCGGGCGCGGCCGCGGGGCCAACCGCTGGTGGACCGCTCCGGGCAGCCTGGCGTGCAGCCTGCTGTTCGATCCAGCCGGGCGCGGCATCGAGCGCCAATACTTTCCCATGATCTCGCTGGCGGCGGCGATTGCGATTGCTGAGACGGCAACCGTGGCCGCCTCGCGAGTCGACGCCGGCCTGCACTGGCCGAACGATGTCTTTATTGCCGGCAGCAAGCTGGCGGGCGTGCTGATCGAGGCCTTGCCCGACGGCAGACACGTGCTGGGCATGGGCTGCAACGTGAACAACCGCGCCAAACACGCGCCGCCGGAATTGTCGAACGCGGTCGTCTCCTTGGCCGACCTCACCGGCCGCGATCATTCTCGCGGCGAGCTGCTCATCGAAATCCTGCGGCGGCTCGACGAGCGGCTCGACGAGCTGGCCCGTTCGCCGCACGCGGTCGGTCGTCGGGCGGACGAGCTTTGTTTGCAGCACGGCAAGTTCTTGACGATTCGGTCCGGCAGCCGGGAAGCATCGGGAATGTGCGCCGGCATCGCCGACGACGGTGCCTTACTGCTCGACACGATCACCGGCCGACAGTGGTTTTATTCCGGCGTGCTCGTCAAGAACACCGATGGCTCAGCGTGATTGCGAACTTGGCCGCTGCATGTTCTTTAAGCAATTCTTTCGACGAACCGGTCCGTGGAAACGGCGGGCCCGTTGACCCAGTGGAGAAACGGGGCCAACGCCAGCGTGGTCCAGCAGCAAAATTCGGCCCACCGCCGGACTTCGTGGGGCGTTAGGGCGTATTCCCGGGCACGCCGCTACTGCACCTTCGGCGCGGACGTACGCGGGGCGTTGCGAACGACTTTCCCGTCGGCGGTCATGGGCACACCGCCAGATAGTCGCTTTGGCTGTCGAGGTTTTTCAACCGCGCGTCCAGCGCGGCCCGCGATGGGTCGTCGTCCTCGACCGCGATGCCCGTGCCGGGCACCGCTTCGACCGCTTGCGGTCCGGCTTCCCAGCGCGATCGCCTTGAGCCGTTACTTGCATTCACCGCCCAATCTGGTACTTTGGCTGCTACGTCGCGCCTGCCTACGTCGGGCACGCGCGCGAAGCACGTCGCGGTGAGCTGACCGAGGGCATCGGGTGAGCAACGTTCGCGGCCCCGAAGGGGCGTTCTTCGATCGCCAAGGGGCGCAACCCAGTAGCGTAAGCGTCCTCGCTTGCGTCCGTAGGCCCGAACGGGCGCTATTCCGCCGACGTGGCGCCCAACTGCCTTTCCTCCAAGAGGCCGCCATGCCTAAGCGCACCAGCAAAACCGGTGGCGAACGGTTCATCGTCGGTAACAGCGACGACGACTGGAAGGTGCATCGTTACTTGCGCGACTGGTGCGATGTCTCCAAGGGCCTCGACGTCGCGACAGGCTACTTCGAGATCGGCTCGCTCTTGGCGCTCGGTGGCCAATGGCAGAGGCTCGGCACGGGGGGCGTCTGATGCCGCGCATCTTCGATAATATCGACCAGCAGCTCCTACCCGCGCTCTGCGAGATGCTCGCGATCTCCGATCGGGCAGACTTTTGCGTCGGCTATTTCAACCTCCGTGGCTGGAAGCAAATCGATGAGCTGATCGATCGGTGGTCCGGCGGTCCCGGGCACTGCTGCCGGCTATTGGTCGGCATGCAAAGCGCGCCCGCCGACGAATTGCGTCACGCTCTGAGCATCGTCGAGCGCGACGGCGACATCGACCAACAGACGTCCATCCGCCTGAAAAACCGTGTGGCCGACGAATTCGCCAAGCAGCTCGGCCTCGGTGCGCCCACGAACCGCGATGAGATCGGGCTTCGCCGCCTCGCCGCCCAAATCCGCGCTAAGAAGGTCGTCGTCAAGCTGTTCCTTCGCCATCCGCTGCACGCGAAACTTTATCTTCTCTTCCGCGCGGACCCCATTGCGCCTTCCGTCGGGTACCTGGGGAGTAGCAATCTCACGTTCGCCGGGCTGTCGAAACAAGGCGAGCTGAACGTCGATGTGGTCGATCACGACGCCTGCCAGAAACTGGCCCGCTGGTTCGAAGACCGCTGGAACGACCGCCGGTGCCTCGACATTTCGGACGAGTTGGCAAAAATCATCGAGCAGAGTTGGGCCCGCAGCGAGCCGGTTCCGCCCTACCATATCTATCTGAAGATGGCCTTCCATCTCTCGAAAGAAGCGTTGGAAAGCATTCGTGAATTCCGCATCCCACGCGAGTTCGACGGCAAGTTGTTCGATTTTCAAGCCGCGGCCGTCAAATTTGCGGCGCACCATTTGAACAAGCGCGGCGGAGTTCTGTTGGGTGACGTAGTGGGGCTGGGCAAGACGCTCATGGCCACTGCGTTGGCCCGCATTATGGAACTCGATCACGGCATCAGCACGCTTATTCTCTGCCCGAAAAACCTGGTGCCCATGTGGACCGACCACGCGCACCAATACGGCGTTCCCGCGAAGGTTGTTCCGTTCAGCCGAGTGGCCCACGAGCTGCCGAACGTCCCTGCCCGCTTCCGGCTGGTGTTGATCGACGAAAGCCACAACCTGCGCAACCGCGAAGGAAAACGCTACCTGCTGATTCGCGAATACATTCAGCAAAGCGCCAGTAAGACGGTGTTGCTCTCGGCCACGCCCTATAACAAGAGCTTCATCGATCTGGCCAATCAACTTCGCCTGTTCCTTTCGCCCGAAGAAGACATCGGGATCATGCCGGAGGCGTTGCTCCGCGAGGAAAGCATCGTTGATTTCGAGGCGAAACACCAGTGCAAGCCGCGCACGCTGGCCGCCTTCGAAAAAAGCCGCCATGCCGACGACTGGCGCGAACTGATGCGGCTCTACCTGGTGCGGCGAACGCGCACCTTCATCGAAGAGAATTACGCTCACCGCGACGATGCAACCGGCCGGAACTATCTCACCTTCCCCGACGGCCGACGCTTCTATTTCCCCAAGCGCGTGCCAAAGACGGTCAAGTTCGAGATCAACGACGACGATCCGCTTGACCAATACGCGGCGCTCTATTCTTCCGCGGTTGTGGACACCGTCGACGGGCTCAACCTGCCGCGTTATGGCCTGGGCAATTACATCGCCGAAACGCCTCACGACCCGCCTACGGCTGCCGAGGGCAAGGTGTTCGCCGACCTGTCGCGGGCCGGCAAGCGGCTCATGGGCTTTTGCCGCACGAACCTCTTCAAACGGCTGGAGAGCAGCGGCCAGGCGTTTGTGCAGTCGATCGAGCGGCATATCCTACGGAACTACGTTTACCTGCACGCCCTCGAGGCCGTCGAGTCGCTGCCGATCGGCACGCAGGATGCCGCGTTCCTCGATTCGCGTTTCAACGACGCCGATACTTCGCTCTTCGCCGACGATGAAGACGACAACGGCGAGCCCGATGCCGCCCCACTGCCGTTGCGCACAGAGCGCGATTTTCGTGAGCGGGCGGCCGAGATTTACGCGGAATACGCCGGGCGGCTGAAGCGGCGTTTCAAATGGGTGCGAGCCGACCGCTTCTTGCCGCAACTCGCCGACGACCTGCGTGCCGACGCAAAAGCCCTGCTCGGTGTGCTTAAGAATGCCGGCCAATGGGATGCCGACCGCGACGCAAAGGTCAACCAACTTGCCGAACTCGTGAGCCACACGCATTCCGCCGACAAGGTGCTCGTGTTTACGCAGTTCGCCGATACGGTCGACTACCTGGCCGGCGAGCTGCGCGCGAGGGGCATTGAGGCTGTCGCTGCCGTTACCGGCGAGACCGACAATCCCGCGCGGCTTGCCTGGCGATTCAGCCCCCGCAGCAATAATAAGCTGGATAGCGTGCCGCCCGCCGAAGAAGTTCGCGTGCTGGTCTCCACCGATGTGCTTAGCGAAGGCCAGAACCTGCAGGACGCCGCCATCGTCGTGAACTACGACCTGCCTTGGGCCATTATCCGGCTTATCCAGCGCGCCGGCCGCGTCGACCGCATTGGGCAAGAATCGCCCACGATTCGCTGCTACTCGTTCTTGCCGGCCGACGGCGTGGAACGGATCATTCAGCTTCGCGCCCGCGTGCGGCAGCGGCTGCGTGAGAATGCCGAAGTCGTCGGCAGCGATGAGGCCTTTTTCGAAGACGATCACAACGACCAGGCCGTTCGCGACCTGTTCACCGAAAAGGCCGGCATTCTCGACGGCGACGCCGATACCGAAGTCGATCTGGCCTCCTACGCCTATCAGATTTGGAAAAACGCGCTCGACCGCGATCCGACCTTGGAAAAGACGATCACTTCGCTGCCCGACGTCGTCTATTCGACCCGCCCACACAAACCGGCCGACGACGCGCCCGAGGGGGCGCTGGTCTACATCCGCACGGCGCAAGAGAACGATGCCTTGGCCTGGATCGACAAGCGGAGCAAGAGCTTCACGGAGTCGCAGCTTGCCATCCTCAAGGCGGCCGAGTGCGCTCCCGACACGCCTGCTTTGCCGCGGCTGGACAACCACCACGAGCTGGTGCAGGCTGGCGCGGCGCTGATTGCCCGGGAAGAGAAACAGGCCGGCGGCGGGCTCGGCAGCCCCAAGGGCGCGCGTTATCGCACCTACGAGCGTCTCAAGCGGTTTGCCGACGAGACCGCCGCCCAGCGGCCGCTCTTCCCGCTCAAAGAATTGCGTCAGGCGATCGACGACATTTACGCCTATCCCTTGCGTCAGGCGGCCATCGACACCCTGAACCGCCAACTTCGCAGCGGCATCAGCGACGCCGACCTGGCCAACGCGGTCATCGAACTGCGCAGCCAGGGGCGGCTCTCGATCATTCACGAAGAAGACGAAACGCAGGAACCACGGATCATCTGCTCGCTGGGGCTGAAAGCGACATAGGAGCCTGTGGAATGTATTTGGTCTATTTCGACGAGTCAGGAAACTCCGGCACCAATTATGCCGACCCGCAACAGCCGATTTTCGCGCTCAGCGCCTTGCTTGTTCCCCACGAAATCTGGCCGCAACTTGAGCGCGACCTGGAAGCGACCATCGAAAGGTTCTTTCCTTCACCACGACGGCCCGGCTTTGAGGTGCATGCCGGCAACATCTACTCCGGCCGCGGTGAGTTCCGGCATAGCACGATCGATCATCGGCTGGCGTTCTGCGATGCATGGCTTGAGGTGGCTCAGAAGCACGGGTTGAAGCTGATCTCTCGTGCGATCAGTAAACGCCGCTTCCAAACGTGGTTGCAAGGCGAATTTGGATTGGGCGTATTGATCAATCCACACGTGGTTGCCTTCGCGCTCGTGGCCCGCGTGGTCGATGATTACCTTCGTTCGCTTCCTGGCTCACCGCTTGGCATCTTCATCTCGGACGAAAACAAGGAAATCGTCCACGACATCGAAAAATCGATCAAGGTGCTGCGGGGCATCGAAGGCGCATTGAAGCTTGGCCCGATCATTGAGAAGGGTTTCTTCATTGATTCATCAAAGAGCCTGCCGCTGCAATTGAGCGACCTCTGCGCCTACAATGTGCGAAAAAAGGAGGAGCAGAAGGCTGGCCTCGCCGTACGGTCAATCCACGACCGCGGCATTGCCGGAATCGAGCCACTGATTTATCGCGGAAAAGAGGCCTGGCAAGATGTGTTGGCGTGGATCACAACACAGCAGACCGGCCCGGAATAAAAAGAGCGGCCAGGGACTATTGTCCGGAGTCGGTGGAAACCGGCCCATGCTCGTCGCTAGAACTATCCTACGCCAAAATCGAACATATTCAAGAGCAACTTACGGCCCCCTATGGCGATAGATTTCAACCGCATTCGAGACTGCCTGAAGCGATTCGAGTTCCAAACGCTGTTTGTCGAAGAACTTGGCTGGTCGCGCCCGACGAACCGCGCGGAATCATCGTTTAGCGTCAAAGACACCCGCTTCACCCGCCGGCCGGTGGCCCAACTTGCCGGCGCGGCCGTCTTCGAAATCGCGGCCGAAGGCGGCGCCATCCCCGACGCCAAGCTCCGCGCGGCCGTCGAAAAGGAAATTGCCAAGCAGCACCACGAAAACGTGCTGATTTTCGTCGACGCCGAGCGCACGCAAAGCCTGTGGTACTGGGCCAAGCGCGACAACGGCAAGTTCTATCCCCGCGACCACCTTTTTGTTCGCGGCCAGCCGGGCGACCTGTTTCTCAGCAAGCTCGGCCAGATCGTCTTCGACCTGAGCGATTTCGACGCCGAAGGGAACGTCAGCATCGTCGAGGTCGCCCGCCGCCTGCGCAGCGCGCTCGACGTCGAGCGGGTCACCAAGAAGTTCTACGGCGAGTTCCAGGAGCAGCACATCGCCTTCCTGGAGCTGATTAAGGGCATCAGCGACGAGCGCGACCGCCGCTGGTATGCCTCGGTGCTCTTGAACCGGCTGATGTTCATCTACTTCTTGCAGCGCAAAGGCTTTCTCGACGGCGGCCGGCTGAATTACCTGCAAGAGAAACTGGCCGACAGCCAACGCGAGGGCCGCAACCACTTCTTCAGCGGCTTTCTCAAACTGCTGTTTTTTGAGGGATTCGCGAAGCCCGAAGAAAAGCGATCGCCGGAAGCCCGTGAGAAGCTGGGCGCGATCAAGTATCTCAATGGCGGGCTGTTTTTGCCGCATCACGTCGAGCAGCGCTATCCCAAGCTCGACGTCCCCGACAAGGCGTTCGAGAACCTGTTCGCGCTCTTCGAGCGTTATTCGTGGAACCTGAACGACACGCCGGGCGGCGACGACAACGAAATCAGTCCCGACGTGCTGGGCTACATCTTCGAGAAATACATCAACCAGAAAGCGTTCGGCGCGTATTACACGCGGCCCGAAATCACCGAGTATCTTTGCGAGCGGACCATTCACCGCCTGATTCTCGACGCGGTCAATACGCCCGAAGAACTGACGCGGCACGGCACACCGGGCGTCCGCGTGCGCCGCTACAACGAGCTGGCCGAGCTACTCATGGATCTCGACGCTCCACTCTGCAAGCGGTTGCTGTTGGACGTGCTGCCACAATTGAGCCTGCTCGACCCCGCCTGCGGATCCGGGGCTTTTTTGGTGGCCGCCATGAAAACGCTGATCAACATTTACGCGGCGGTCGTGGGCAAGATCAAGTTCCTGGGCAACCCCGAATTGAGCGACTGGCTGGCCAAGACGGAGCGCGCCCATCCGAGCATCAATTATTTCATCAAGAAGTCGATCATCACCGACAACTTGTTCGGTGTCGACGTCATGGAGGAGGCGACCGGGATTGCTCGCCTGCGGCTGTTCTTGGCGCTGGTCGCCTCGGCCGAGACGGTCGAGCAGCTCGAGCCGCACCCCGTTGGGGTGCCGCGGTTTGCCGTACCCGATAACCCAGGGCTCCGCTGCGCTGCGCTCTTGGCTATCGAATCAGGCTCCTTCGAGGCCGGCGGGCTGCGCCCGTACAATGCGAACCTCTACCAAGCCACGCACTCTCCTTAACTCATGCAGATAGATTTCAACCGCATTCGAGACTGCCTGAAGCGATTCGAGTTCCAAAACCTGTTTGTCGAGGAGCTTGGCTGGGACCGCCCGCCGCCCGACGTGCAATTAACCGTCGGTGGCAAATCATATAAGTTGCGCGCAGTCGCACAGAAGCGGGGCTTTGTCGTTTACGAGTGGGCCGCTGCATCGAGCGAGCCGATTCCCGATTCGACGCTCGGCCGCAAGATCGACCGCGAACTGACGAAGCACACCCGCGAACACATCATCGTCTTCACCGACGCCGCCCACACCATGCAGGTCTGGCAATGGGTCAAGCGCGAAGCGGGCACCGCGCTTTCTTGCCGGCGACACACCTTTCACGTCAGCCAGCCGGGCGACTCATTGCTGCAAAAGCTCGACAAGCTTTTCGTGTCACTCGACGAGGAAGAGGACTTTTCGATCGTCGATGCCGCCGGTCGCGTGCGCGCGGCTTTCGACGTCGAACGCGTCACCAAGCGATTCTTCGAGCGCTTTCAGGCCGAGCACGAGGCGTTTCTCGGCTTCGTCAGGGGCATCCGCGAACAGGGCGACCGCGAGTGGTATGCCTCGCTGATGCTCAACCGTCTGATGTTCATCTACTTCATCCAAAAGCGGCGGTTCCTCGACGGCGATGTCGATTATCTCCACAATCGCCTGACACGGGTCAAGCTGCTGCGAGGCAAAGACAAGTTCCACAGCTTTTATCGCCAGTTTCTGTTGCGGCTGTTCCATGAGGGACTTGGCAAGCCGCCGCACGAACGCCAACCCGATCTTGAAGAGTTGCTGGGCAGCGTTCCCTATCTGAACGGCGGCCTCTTCGACCAGCACGAGCTGGAGCGGGCCAACCCCGACCTGGAAATTCCCGATAGCGCCTTCGAGCGCGTGTTCGCCTTCTTCGAGGAGTTCGATTGGACGTTGGAGCCGCGGCCGCCGGCATATTACGCCGCGAACCCTCGGGCGCGGGAAGAGATCAACCCCGACATTTTGGGCTACATCTTCGAGAAATACATCAACCAGAAGGAGATGGGAGCCTATTACACCAAGGAAGACATCACCGACTATATCTCGAAGAACACGATTATTCCGTTTCTGCTCGACGCGGCTCGCAAAGATTGCGCGGTCGCTTTCGGCGCCGGCCGTCCGTTATGGCGGCTGCTCGAAGAAACGCCCGACGCCTATCTCTACAAAGCGGTTCGCGCCGGCGTGATCGACGACGATGGGCAGATCGTTCCCTTGCCGGCCGAAATCGCCGCGGGACTCGACGACGTCTCGCGCCGGGGCGGATGGAACAAGCCGGCCGATGCCCCGTTCGCTTTGCCGACCGAAACCTGGCGAGAACATGTCGCCCGCCGCCGCCGTTGCCTGGAATTGCGGGCCAAGCTGGCCGCGGGCGAAGTCCACGAAATCGACGACCTTATAACCTACAATCTCGACATTCGCCGCTTCGCTCTCGACGCGATCGAGAATTGCGAGGGGGCGGAGTTCCTGCGGGCTTTCTACCAAGCGCTTGCGCGGGTTTCGGTGCTCGACCCCACCTGCGGCTCGGGCGCGTTCCTCTTCGCCGCGCTCAACGTGCTGGAACCGCTGTATGAGGCCTGTCTGGACCGCATGCAAGAGTTCGTCGACGACGCCGACGCGTCGGGCACGAAGCGCCGCAAAGAAGCCATTGACGACTTCCGCCAGACGCTCGACCGCGTGGCCGCCCATCCCAGCCGCGCCTATTTCATCCACAAGTCGATCGTGGTCAACAATCTTTACGGCGTCGACGTCATGGAAGAGGCCGTCGAAATCTGCAAGCTGCGGCTGTTTCTTAAGCTGGTGGCCCAGGTGGATGACGTGCGGCATCTCGAGCCGTTACCGGACATCGACTTCAACATCCGCGCCGGCAACACGCTCGTCGGCTTTACATCGCTGGAGGAGATTCGCAAGAGCCAAGAGGGCAAGCTGGCGTTTTCGAGCGCCGAGATTGCCAAAATCGAGGTTCAAGCGACCGCGGTTGATCGCCAGTTCAAGCGTTTTCGAGCATTGCAGACGAATGGCGCGTGCGAGGCTGATAGCGCCGCGGAGATTGCTGCGGCGAAAAATACGCTGCGCGGGATTCAAGCGGAACTCGGTATGCAGCTCGACCAATATTTGGCAGGGGAGTACGGCGTCGATGCCAGCGACGGAAAGCAGGCCAAACGCTTCCATGAGTGGCGCGAAAACCACAGGCCCTTCCATTGGTTTGTCGATTTCTACGGCGTGCTGGCGAACGGCGGCTTCGACGTGATCATTGGCAATCCGCCGTACGTCGAGCTGTCCGACGTTCGATCGCAATACAACGTCATCGGTTTGTCTCTTGTCAGCACCGGCAACCTCTATTCCTTGTGCGTCGAACGATGCCGGCCGCTGCTCCAAGAGAGGGGGCACTTTGGCGTAATCGTGCCGATCAGCGCCATTTCGACACCTCGAATGCTGCCGCTGATGCGCTTTTTGGTCACGAGTTTCTCGTGCCTGCACGCCGCAAATTTCGCGGTACGCCCAGGGAAGCTATTTACCGGCGTAGACATGAATCTGACGATTCTCTTGGGTTGCCAGCCGAACGGCATCGAGGGCCATCGGCAGCTCTTCTCGACCCAATACAACCGTTGGCAAGAACCAGCACGACAGGTACTCTTCCAAACGCTTTCTTATGCGCCCACAAACTTCGGCGAGGACATAAGCTCACTGCCAAAAATGGCATCGGATGAAGCAGCGAGTGTTTTGGTCAAGATAATGGGCGTATCCCGCATGAGTGCGCTTGCAGCCATCCGCTCTAATGGCGAAACCGTCTACTACCACAGCGGCGGCCGGTATTTCCGTAAGTGCCTTAGAGAGAAACTATCGAACGAGTATAAGGAGCTGAGCGTTCCACAAGGCTCCGGTGACGCGGTACTTTGCCTCCTCTCGTCATCGCTTTACTATTGGTTCTGGATTTCAATTTCCGATTGTTATCATGTGACGAAACGCGATATTGCCGCTATGCCGTTCCCCGCGACTCTCGCTGGCGATTCCTGCTTTCATCGGCTCGCCGACCGTCTGCTGGGAGATCTTTGGACGCACGCCCAGAAGCGTCAACGGAACCGGGCCAATGGAGAACAACGCGAGGAGGTGAATTTCGACGTGTCGAAGTCAAAGCCAATCCTGGATGAGATCGATGCTATCTTGGCGCGCCACTTCGGGCTAAGTCCTGAAGAGATGGACATGATTGTCAATTACGACGCGAAGTACCGGATTACGGAGTTGGAGTCCTAATTGTGTCTGGCGAGAACTTCTTCGTGACAAACTCTGCGAGCGGGGATCGATACCTCCACTCGCTTCGGAAACTGTTGTCGGGGGCGCATGCCGCAGATTTCGCAGTCAGCTATGTGAAGCTCGGCGGGTGGAATCTGGTGCAGACGGAACTCAAGAGAGCTGGGATAAGCACAGCCACCACGAGGGTGCTTGCGACGAGTCAGTTGGGCGTTACCCAGCCGCAAGCCGTTGAAGCTATACGAGACTCCGGCGTGCTGATTCGAAACTACGTTGGCGGGAAAGTATTTCACGCCAAAGCGATCATTGCTTACGATGGCACAGGTAAGCCGGTAGGAGCGATTGTGGGCAGCGCGAATCTGAGCGAATCGGCCTTGAATCGCGCCGTGGAGTGTGGCATACGAACAACGGATCCGAGCGTGCTGGACGACCTACGAACATGGTTTGAGTCGCTTATCTCCGATAAGCGACAGACCCGAGAGTTCTCGGATGTCGACTTAGAATTCCTTGAACAGACTTGGAGGACGTCGTCGGCCCTCCGACTGCGTCAGGCATTTGAAACTCCGATCGCAGCTGTGCGAAGCGGCGTTATCGAGGTGGATCCCGAGTCGCTCGAAGATCTGTTCGTCACCGTCGCGATTCCCATCGCGACCCTAAACATCGATCATGCTGGGAACAACATTCGCAACCTTCATCACCTGCGAGAAGTCCTTCGCGAGTTTCCTCGCTTGTCAGCTAATCCTCGTCTGGCGGCGAAGCAGCGGAGTGACCTTCGCCTTCTCGGGTTGCTGGCCCGCGATAACAATCTAACGGCACTTGGACGCGAGGCAAAGAACCGATTTCGAAGCGAGGCGCGGCTCGCGAGCCTTTGGTGCAAGTGGGTGGCCCGCACTCCCGATGCGGCTTTGGACGCGATTAATCCACGCATTCGTGCTTTTAAGCGCGCGGCTGATCGGTTCTGGACGCTGCGGGAAGAAGTCCAACGATTCTTTTTTGATAATCTTACGAAACCATCGGAGCGTCTGACGCTGCAATGTATCGAACTGGTGTGCAGCGGCAGCGCTGTCGTCAGTGCGCTCGAAATTGAAGACTTGCGCCGGCTCGCGACAGTTATCCACGGGCCTGAGTTACCAACTCCGCTACGTCATGCCGTGGACGACTACTTTGAGAATAAGGGCCGGCGATCTTGGCGCGACGATGACCGGAGAATCGTGCTTGAGGCGTGGAAAGAAATAGCTCGTTAGCCAACATGCCAAACACGAATCGGGACGAAAAGCGATGCGCGATCTTGCCCGCGAACGATCGCATGGAACTCGCTTTGTTCGCCGAGTTTTTGCAAGGCCTGAACGAGGTGGGGACGAATCGATGCGAAGCGAGCACAGGTCAAATCAAGAAGGGCGTCAGCACGCTAGCTCGATGAAAAAGCCACCACTACGTTACTTTCGTGTTGAGAACTTCAAGGCGATCCGCGAAAGCGGCCGTGTCGAATTTGGCTGGCTCACGGCGCTCATCGGCAACAACGGCTCGGGCAAGAGCAGTCTCGTTGAAGCGCTCGAAACCTTTCGCGACATTGTAAAAGATGGCGTCGAGCCGGCGTTCCGCCGCTGGCGTGGCTTCGAGCACGTGCTGAACAAGTCGCGGGAGCGAAAATTTGCAGAGCGTGCCTCGCATCGTCCGGCGTTCGACGCGCCGCTCAGGTTCTGTTTCGATTGGAACCTCCGAACACACTTAACAGGGCAGCAATCGATTACCCAAGGGCCAATTGGGGATACGCTGTTTATCCAACAGGAGCAGATGATTGAGCGGCGCAAGGGCCGAACCGAACGTTGGACGCGAAATGACCGCGGCGAAGTGACGTTCGCGACTGCAGCGGAAGCGGGGCCATGCGCGGACGCGGTGCCACTCCCGGAATTGGCGGGTGGCGAGTCCATTCTGAAGAGATTCGCCCCGGAATTATTCGATCGCTGGCAATTCCTGATGCTCAACCCCGAACGTATGGGCCAACCGGTTTCAAGCCGGATGGAAGGTGCGGTCACGCTTGCAAGGGACGGCGCGAACATTGCCGAGTATCTCGACGACTTTTTGGTCAAAGATCCCGATGGTTTCGAGGACATGCTCGACGCAATACGTCATGTGCTACCCTACGCCAGCAACTTGCAACCAGCGCGGACCTCCGAACCGCAGCGCGCATCTTATCTGAAGCTCGGCGAAAACGGGTTTGACATCCCAGGCTGGTCAATCTCGAGAGGCACGCTCAGAATCGTCGCCCTTTTAGCATGCCTGCGTCATCCATCACCGCCCGCCTTATTGGTCGTCGAGGAGGTCGAGAACG
Organism: Pirellulales bacterium; assembly: GCA_035533075.1. NCBI lineage: Bacteria > Pseudomonadati > Planctomycetota > Planctomycetia > Pirellulales > Pirellulales bacterium. The sequence continues at coordinate 23,777 of DATLUO010000075.1, forward strand.
GTCTCGACCCGCGAACACTCAACATGCTCGTCGAGGAGATCCGCGCGGCCATTACGCTCGGCACGACGCAGGTCATTCTCACGACCCACTCGCCTTACCTGCTCGATTTGCTCGCCCTAGAGCACATTGTCGTTGTGGAGCGAATCGACGGCGAACCGGTTTTCACCCGCCCCAACAAAGAGGAGCTTGCCTCGTGGGCGGAATCGTTTTCGCCAGGGCGGCTGTACACGATGGGGCGCCTCACGCGGAACGACCGATGAAGGTAGGCATCCTCGTCGAGTGTGGCCCCGACGGCATGGAACATCACATGTGCCGCCGCGTCGGCGAATTGTTGGCGCACGAAACGGGCCTCGATTTGGAAGTAGACGTCGTCCCCATGGACAACAAAGAGCGACTGCTGGAGGAATGCGGTACCGCTGCGCGCGACCTCCTGGAAAATGGCTGTGATCGCGTCGTTATCTTATGGGACGAGCGTCCCGCCTTGCCGGTTGCGCAGGTGCGGAGCTTTTTGCCGTTTCGTCGAAAAGCTGGTTGGCCCGTGATCCGCCGCGCTACGCGATGAAACGCCATTCGTAGCCCGTTGGCCGTTTAGCCTATGGCTGTCTGGCATTTTTTTCGACGTTAGCGGTTGTAGGGGCAATCTGCTTGCAGAGGCACAACATCGCAGCCGCGAAAGGGTTATATTGACGGTGAAGGGCATTTGTGATCCCAGTTCGCGCGAACCATGAAAAACGTCACCTTCCACTCCGTCACGATCGACCGTTTCCGAGGATTTCGGCACCTCGAGCTGGACGGGTTAGAGCGCTTCAACCTGATTCTCGGCCGCAACAACGTCGGCAAAACCGCGCTGCTTGAGTCGTTGTTTTTGTTGCTTGGACCAACCAATCCTCAACTCACCATTGCGGTCAGTGCGTTTCGAGGCATCGATCAATTTCGCTCCGATCCGGAAGACCTTTGGGGCTGGCTGTTTTATGAAAAGAACATGGACCAGGAAATCTCTTTGCACTGCGAAACAGATACGGGCAGGAGGAGCCTGAGAATCACCTTGACGGCGCCGAAAGAGGTCAACGTGAAGCGCGGGACAAAGGCAGCCGCTAGAAAAGCCCCGCGTGTCACGCAGGCCACAACCAACATTGGGCCGAGTGAGTTGCAGTTCCATTATCAAGACGAGAAACGACAGAACACGTTGTCGCGTGCCTACATCAAGGAAACGGGCATCGCACTCGAACACGGCCGCCAGATCAAATTCCCGACCAGTATCTTTGTGACCGCGCGCGGCGGATACGCGGCGGAAAATGCGGAGCGGTTCAGTAAGCTTGAAGAGGTTGGAAGGGAGCTGGAAATCGTTGAACCACTGCGGGTCATCGAGCCTCGTCTGAAGCGGCTGGCGGTCATCGTGACTGGCGCCGGCCCAATCATACACGGTGACATCGATCTCGGCCGTATGATTCCCTTGCCATTGATGGGCGAAGGAATTGGTCGCCTGATGACGCTGCTGCTCGCGGTGGCCGAATCAAAGGACGGCGTGGTGCTCATCGACGAGATCGAAACCGGTTTGCACTATTCGGCCATGCCGGCTGCGTGGACCGCCATCGCTCAGGCTGCCCGTGCATCCAACGTGCAGGTCTTCGCGACGACGCATAGCTTCGAGTGCATGCGGGCCGCGTACGAGTCTTTTGCCGACGCTGATCCTTATGATCTTGCCGTTCAGCGGATCGACCGGAGCGACGGCGAGGTTACGGCCACCGTGTATGACAAAGACATGCTTGAGACAGCCCTTACTTCTGGGATTGAAGTTCGATAATGATTGTGCCCAGCCGGCGTGACGCGGTCCGCCCTACGCCAATTGCGCGTTCCAAATTGTTGCTGGTCGAAGGCCTTTCCCCCGCCAACTTCTTTGAGGCGTTATGCCGGCATCTCGGCCTAAGCGACGCGATTGAGATTCGCAGCTACGGAGGCATCAACCAACTCCATGCGTACCTACGTGCCCAGGCCGCAGGCGAGGATTTTCGCCGCAACGTCCAATCGCTGCTCATCGCAAGAGATGCGGAGGACGACGCGGTGAAGGCAAAGCAATCTGTTCAGACGGCAATCGATGCGCTAAAACTTCATCCTTCGGTGAGAACTCAAATTGCGATTTTCCCGAACGAAGTTGCTGCCGGAATGATCGAGACGCTCTGCCTAAGTTCTGTCGCCGACCGCCCGCACTACCACTGCATTCATGATTTCGTCGTGTGCATTGAAGGCAACGGAATTCGGCTGCCGGAAGGCCACAAGCGCGACAAGCATCTCGCCCAGATGTACCTGGCGACCCAGGAGGAAGCGCAATTGTATCCGGGCATCGCGGCATATCGTCAAGCATGGCCATTCGATCACGTCGCATTCGATCGGCTTAGAGCAATGCTTGCCAACATGTAGCGCGCACGAAATGCTACCGGCTGGTCACACTTGGAGATTCGCCATGACACCCCTTCTTCCAGCCCATGACCGCGTCCGCCGGATTCTCGAAGACCTGGAAGCGGTCCGCGAGAACCTGCTGGCGCTGTCGGACGACATCTGGCAATCCATCGAGCACAACGACCCGCGAGCACTGGAAGAGGGCGTGGAATTCAAACGCCGCTATAACGAAAAAATGGCGGCGTTCGACGCGCTGGCCAGCGAGCTGTCGGACATGGTGCAGGGCTTCACCAGCGTCCGGCTGGAGCAGACCGAACGCGGCAGCACCGAGAACCGCGACGAGAACGAGCGGATCGTCCGCGAACTCGACCGCGAGCAGCCTTACACGCTCGACAAAGACTTTACTTTCCGCCGGCCGCACGGCTTCGTGCTCGACGGGCAAGCCGCCACCGGCATCACCACCTGGCGCCGGCTCTATGAACTCGTCTGCCAGCAGCTCGCGCGGCGCGACCTGGAGCGATTCCGCGCCTTGCCCGAAAACACCGCCTTCATCAGCAACCGCGGGCACCGCGAGTTCCACACCAATGCCGCCGAACTGCGCTCGCCGATGCTCGTGGCCGAGGGCATTCACGCCGAGATCAACCACTCGGCCAACGCCCTGCGCGACCTGCTGCGCGAGCTGTTGCCCCAATTCTCGATTCCGCTCGACCAGCTTCGCATCTATCTTCGCGAAGACCGCGACGCCGAACGGCAACGGGAGTAGAATCGGCAAGGAGCGCAAGGTGCCGCACTCGCGTCACGACGTGGAGCCCACCGTATGGACAATCTCGCAGCCGTGATTGAGTCGCTTGAAAGAACTTGTCCGCTCGTTCCGCACACTGCGGCCGGCCGGCTCTACTCTGCCGTCCGTCGTATGAAAATGGAGAAGGAGTTGGCTATTCCGATACGCCATCGAGCGGCGTCATTCGTCTGTGCCGAGACCGGCAAAGCGGCGAATGAATTGTCTGAGGCGGATTGGGACGATCTCTATTCTTGGCTCTCGAGCAGGTTGCAGCTTCGGTACCCAGAGTTGCACACGCATCTATTCCCTAATGTTCTTGAAGTAGAGTAGGAGGGGGCGAAAAGGAAAAGGGGACGCAGCTATTGGCCCGTTGGCAACACGACCTCGCTGATGCTCCAGACGGAATACCAACACCAGCTGCTCGATCGCTCGCATCCTCTGCACCGCAGGGAGAATCAGCCGGCCGCTATCGCTTAAAACAACTCGACATGCGCGAGGTCCGTCGTGCGGTCGCCGATGCCACGGCGGCCGGGCGGTTGGAATCGGCCGTAACCAGCCCCGTGGAGGCCCTCGAAAAACTCAAGCTTGTGGAGAACGGGCGCGTGCTGCAGGCTGCTGTGGTGGCCTTCGCCAAAGAGGTTGTTAGTGGTTAGTGGTTGGCAGAGTGTCAGGCGTGCCTAAGAATTGAGCAGCGGCGTCGGGCGGCCGCCGGTGCCGATCGGCTGGCGCAAATTTGCGACAGCCGATGAAACACGGCGTTTTTGCCCATCGGTTGACCTGGCAGAGGGTTTTTTTGCGGCTGCTCAAATGATGTGCATAGTGGTCATCTGGCTGCCTGTTCATTGAGCAAGTCTTTTGCCCGCGCGGCGAACCAGCCGCCGGCGTTCGTCGAGCCGCGGTGAGAAGTCGAAAAGATCCGGTCCCAAGCCAACGGCGCGGTAGAACACAGGGAGCCAAGCAGGCGGACGCCCGCGACCGATCCAACCCAAGCCAGTCGCGAGTTAGAACAAAGGATGGCGAGTGTCAGCCGTGCCGAGGAATGAGCAGCGGCCTAGCGCGACCGCCGAATGCCGCCCGGCCGCGCACGGTGTGGGCAAATTTGCCCACACCGATGAAACACGGGGTTTTTGACAGTGAGCCACCCAACGGTACTGATTTGGCGCTGGCTGCTTAATGCGTATGCACGATGCTTTTTCGGTGCTCAACTTATCAACAACTGACTCGCTGAAACATCCCAAGCCAGCCAGGAAGTAGAACAAGTGGAACAAGGGGAATGCCAAGCCAGCCCGCGGTAGAACGACCAGAACGACAGAAAGATTACCCGACAGAAAAATGAGCGATGGCGACCGCC
>DATLUO010000076.1 GCA_035533075.1 Pirellulales bacterium
GAGCCTGGCCAAGTGGAGGCTGGCGCTCCGTTCATCTCGGCGGCCAGGCGATGCCCCGGTTGGACGCACCTGGGCATCGCTTGGCCGTCACGCTGTTGACGGCGCCAGCCGCTATCAGGCCAAGCTCTGCCCCAGCCACCGCTTTTCCTCACGGCAAAACGTCTCATTCTCGGCCGCGTGAAGTATAGTTTCTCACTCCGCTCCCCGCCGACAAACCCTATATTAGGGGGTGCCCTGACAGGCGGCGTCAGGCGCCAGGCGGCAAAGCCTCTGATGCCCGGCGCCCGAAACCCCCTGCGGTTGCCGCACGCTCACTGGCCGGCGCCTTTTTGCCGGCGTAGACTCGTCATGTTGGGGCTTCACCGCTTGCTCGCCATGAACCCATCGCAGAAAGCTTCGTTTCACTCGCCGCGCGCCCGCTTGGGCTTCGTGCCCGGCATGCCCCCTGGCGCCTTGCACATCCCTGCCGACGCGCGGGCGCCGGTGTTGCACGCCGTCGCTTATCATGGCGATGATTTCATTGAGAAGCAACTGCAACAGCCGGAGGAAGTGGTCGAACTGCTGGAAGCGTGGCCGGTGGTGTGGCTGAACGTCGCCGGCGTCGGCGATGCCGACACGATCACGCGGCTGGGGCAAATCTTCAAGCTGCACCCCTTGGCGCTGGAAGACGTGGTGCATCTGCACCAGCGGGCCAAAGTGGACCAATACGACCAGCGGCTGTTCATCGTGGCCCGCATGGCGCAGCTCAACGAGGGCCTGGAGACGGAACAACTCAGCATGTTCGTCGGCGACAAGTTCGTGCTGACGTTTATTGAAGATCCGGGCGACTGCTTCGAGGCGGTCCGCGAACGGCTGCGCGGCGGCGGACGGTTGCGCGAGGCCGGGCCCGGTTACCTGGCCTACAGCCTGCTCGACGCGGTGGTCGATTCCTATTTTCCGATCGTCGAGTCCTATGCCGAACGGCTCGACCGGCTGGAAGACCGGGTGATTGCCAGGCCCAGCCGCCGCGCCGTCGCGGAGATTCACTCCGCCAAGCACGATTTGCGCAGCTTGCGGCGGATTGTCTGGCCGCTGCGCGAAGCGGTCAACTCGCTGGTCCGCGACCCCTCGCCGTTCGTCGATGAAGAGACGCGCGTCCATTTGCGAGATTGCTACGACCACCTCGTGCAAATCATCGACCTGGTGGAGACCTACCGCGAACTCTGCTCCGACCTGACCGATCTCTATCTATCGAGCCTCAGCAACCGCATGAACGAGGTGATGAAAGTGCTGACCATCATCGCCACGATCTTCATGCCCCTGGGCTTCATCACCGGCCTTTACGGCATGAACTTTCATACCGACCGTTCGCGCTGGAACATGCCGGAACTCAGTTGGCCGTATGGCTATCCCTACGCCCTGGGTCTCATGGCGCTGACGGTGCTGGCGATGCTCTGGTATTTTCGCCGCAAGGGCTGGCTGGGGAATGGCAGATAGAGCCATGCTCTTCGTCTCAGTCGTCCGGCAGCCGGCCCGTTGCCTGCGCCCGTTGCTCGCTGGACGGGGCCCCGGCCCGTCGGTCGTGTCTCCCATCACGCCGAGGCCGTTTCCGAAACCGTACCATGCGCCGTAGTTGCCCTTGTTGTCTTTCAGCGTGAACTGGGTGGTGAAGTCGAACACGGCTCGAACAGCTCGAGCTGCTCGATGTGACCGGTTCTTCGTTCGACGACGAGGGCCTGTCGCACGTCAAGTCGCTCACCGGCCTCATCTCGGCGGCCAGGCGATGCCCCGGTGCGTCCAACCGGGGCATCGCTTGGCCGCCACGCCGTTGAATGACGCCGGCCGCTATCTGGCCGAGCTCTGCCCCAGCCACCGCTTTTGCTCGCGGAAAAACCTATGCTCAATGCATTGCCGGTTCGGTTTGTCAAAAACCGATCAGCAGCCGCGAGGCCAACGTCGCGCGTCTCAGGCCGTCCGGCGCAAGCGGTCGCGTTCGAGTGACGTTGGTGGAATCAAGCACGCGAATGCGTTTGGCCATGGCAAGCGATTGCCAAATCGCCGGAACCGCACGGAGTCCGTTCCCTGCTGGCCGGCGAGCTTGACCCCGGCATCGTCAGCATGAACAATCAAAAGTTCCCCACGATTCAGTCCCCAGCAAGCTCGATGTCCGTCACCAGCCATGTACCGAATGCCGCCGGGCGGTTTGGCGCCTTTGGAGGGCGCTATGTGCCCGAAACCTTGACACGCGCGCTCGACGAGCTGGTGCTGGCCTACGACGAAGCCCGCCGTGATCCGGCATTTCAGGCCGAGCTCGACCAGCTTTATCGCGACTACGTCGGCCGGCCGTCGCCCCTCTACCATGCCGAGCGGCTCAGCCGGCACTGCGGCGGGGCGCAAATCTATTTTAAGCGTGAAGACCTGAACCATACCGGCGCTCATAAGATCAACAACACGCTCGGCCAGGCCCTGCTGACGTTGCGGATGAAAAAGCCGCGCGTGATCGCCGAGACCGGCGCCGGACAGCACGGCGTGGCCACGGCGACGGCTTGCGCCCATTTCGGATTGGAGTGCGTCGTCTACATGGGCGAAGAAGACATTCGCCGGCAGAAGCTCAACGTGTTCAACATGCGGATGATGGGGGCCGACGTGCGGCCCGTGACCAGCGGCTCGCGCACTCTCCGCGACGCCATCAACGAGGCGATGCGCGACTGGATGAGCTCGGTCGAAAACACGCACTACATTCTCGGCTCGGTGGTCGGCCCGCACCCCTTTCCCATGATCGTCCGCGATTTTCAATCGGTGATCGGCCGCGAAACGGTCGACCAGTCGCGGCGGAAGCTGGGACGGTTGCCCGACGTGGTGGTGGCCTGCGTGGGCGGCGGCAGCAACGCGGCCGGCATGTTCTATCCGTTTATCGAGTTGGAGGGAGTGGAGCTGGTCGGCGTCGAGGCCGGCGGACGCTCGCCGCGGCCGGGCGACCACGCATCGCCGCTTTCCTTTGGCGCGCCCGGCGTGTTGCACGGCAGCTACAGCTATGTGATGCAAGACGAAGACGGCCAAACCTGCGACGTGCATTCGATCTCGGCGGGTCTCGATTATCCCGGCGTCGGCCCGGAGCACAGCTACTGGAAAGACACCGGCCGCGTGCGCTACGATTATTGCGGCGACGCCGACGCTTTGACGGCCTTCGACCTGGTGGCCCGCAACGAAGGCATCTTGCCGGCCCTGGAAAGCTCGCACGCGGTGGCCAAGGCGATGGAGATTGCCCGACAGCTTGGACCGGACAAGATCGTGGTCGTTTGTCTTTCGGGCCGCGGCGACAAGGATGCCTTCGAGGTGGCGAGGTTACGGGGACAGAACATTGGGTGAATCACGTGTCGGCCGTTGACCAACTTTTCCGTCGCCTGCGGGCCGAGGGGCAAAAGGCGCTGATGCCCTTCGTGACGGCGGGCGATCCCGATTTGCCGTTCACGGCCGACGTGCTGGCCGAACTGGCAGGCCGCGGTGCCCAGCTCTGCGAGGTCGGCATCCCCTACAGCGATCCCATCGCCGACGGGCCGGTGATCCAGGCTTCCTACACGCGGGCGCTGGCCCGGCACGTGAAACTGGCCGAGATCCTGCAGATGCTCTCCGGAGTGACGCCGCAGGTCACGGCGCCGCTGGTGACGATGGTCAGCTATGCGATTGTTCTCCGCCACGGTTTGGCCCGCTATGTCGATGAGGCGAAGCGGGCGGGCGTGGCGGGGGCGATTGTGCCGGACTTGCTCGTGGAAGAGTCGGCCGAGTTGGCCGCTATCTGTCGCGCGGCCGATTTCAGCCTGATTCAGCTTGTCACGCCGACGACGCCGCGCGACCGCGCCTTGCGGATCGCCGAGAGTTCGACCGGCTTTCTCTATTACGTTTCGGTAACCGGCATCACCGGCGAGCGTACCGCCCTGCCGCGGCAGCTTTTGGACAACGTGGGCTGGCTCCGCGAGCAGACCGAGACACCGATCTGCATCGGTTTTGGCATCAGCCAGCCGGAGCATGTGCGGCTGTTGGCCCCGGTGGCCGATGGCCTGATCGTCGGCTCCGCCATCGTCCGCCGCATCGCCACGGCTGCGAACCGCCCGAGGGCCGAAGTGCTGCAGGACGTGGGAGATTACGCCGCCAGCTTATTGAACGCGCTCAATGGATGACTAATCGTGGCGACGGGACATTAACGTCCTCGTGGAATCGTCACGATCGACAGAGTTGAAACCACCGCCGCACGCAAAATGCCGAAACCTCACGAACACTGGCATGTCGATGTCAGCTACCTCAACATCGCCGGCACGTTTTACTTCCTCTGCTCCGTCCTGGACGGTTGCAGCCGCTTCATCGTTCATTGGGAAATCCGCGAGAAAATGGAGGAATCCGACGTGGAAATCATCCTGCAATGTGCCCGCGAGGCGCACCCCGGCGCCACACCACGCATCATCACCGACAACGGCCCCCAGTTCGTCGCCAAGGACTTCCAACCTCGACCAACAGACCTTCCATTGCTTCAAGTGCGGACGATCGGGGAACGCCCTGGATCTTTGGACGATCGCCACCGGTCAGACCCCCTACGACGCGGCCCACGACCTGTGCCAGCGGTTGAACATCCCCGTGCCGACCTTGCCCACACGCCCGAACAGAGAAGAGGAACCCGTAGCTTCCCTTCCCGATCTTTGTACAATGCAACCAAGGTGATCCTGTCCCCTACTGTTACTCGCTAACTCGATCGGACGATTCTTCCAGATCACGCTGAACCGAGACAGGACGATTAGGAGAAAACGGTATGGCAAGCGTCGCTGAGGATGATCTGAGAGCGGATTTTGTGCGTGAGTTAAGTAATCACGTGGTTGCATTCGTGGCGAATACCGTATTGCTAGAGGACGATGGCAGCATCAAGGCAGAAGGGTTCGCGTGGTCGTCGGGGTTTTTGATTCGGATTCACGCGCAGAATTTCTGGGTGACGGCCGGCCACTGTATCCGAGACTTTGAGCGCGATTGTTTGAACAAGCCGAATGTCACGGCGTATGGAAAAGGCTTCATGGATTGTTTCGGAAGCAACGCTTCGTTTAAGGAAGTGCTCCCATGCCCCTACGATGCCGGTGACGCAATTATGGTCTACCGCAAGAATCCACATCTTGATTTCGCGTTGCTGCCATTGAGCGACCTTATATGCAGCGGGCTCGCCCGTAATGGAATCAGGGTTGTGACGCGAGAGATGTGGCTCGACAGGCCGGAACGCCGCTATTTCGAGTACAAGGTCATCGGCTTCCCAAAGCATGGTGCCGAGAAGATGACGCAGAAGCCGTCCTGGGGGCTGCGTCCGGCCGCTATCGGCGTCCATCGAATAAGCGCTGCCGACGTTCCGGGTTGTCCGCACGATGATAGTTGGTTTATCGGTCGGGTACGATCAGGCGCCGACGAATTCAAGAGCGTTGAAGGGATGAGTGGTGGCCCTGTTTTCGCGTTCTATAAAGACCAGAATGGGGGAACGCGATACGACATTATCGCGGTACAGAGTTCATGGTTTCAGGATAGCCGCGTCGTCTTCGCATGTCCGCTCGGCTTGTTTGCCGAAATGCTTCACCGGGCGGTTGAAGAATCCAAGGGGAATCAGCAATAAACGACTTCATCGGCGTTGGGTTGCTTGCGCGTGAACCTTCCGGTTGTTGATGCGTCTGCGGTATGGTGCGTTATGAGTCAAAAACTTGAGGATGCGCGGCGAAGTTACCGCGCGATGGCAAGCTGCCTTGTGCCGCCGCTGCAACGCCCTGGGGCTCCCTCACATTTGTTTGCGATTGCTGCGTCCGGGACGATCATTCATCACCCTTGGCAGGATCATATTTGGCGGGAGCTGAATAACGCTCTTTCGTGTGCGTACAGCGCGGTACAAATCACTAGGTTTCGCTACGGTTTCGATGAAAACCGGAAAGAGGTAAAGCAGTGGTTGGCGACGTTGTCGGAAAAAGAGCGGGACTGGCGCAAAGAGTTTGACAAACAGTTCAAGCCGATCGTGAAAGCGTTCAACGATGATCTGCTGAGCGACCAACGACATATCGCCGAGCATCGTAAAGGATCGGCGATTGCAAGGGTTCGCATCGAATGTTTTGATATGTGCTTTGTCGGAAGCCCAACGGTCTATGTGCCTCCGTCATGGATGCTAAGCAGTTTTGGCGACGGTGACAACGCGGCGGTGTTAGCGGCAATTTGTCATCCGTTTCCCGTTGAACCAAAGCAAAGTGACTTTTGGTTCATCAAACCCGATAGGCCGATGTTTCCAGAGGTTGACCGATACTTGAAGGCGGCGGAAAACGTGGTTCAGCGAGGCGCGTCGATTGCGGCAGCCGTCTTTAACGGCTTGCAACCTAGCGTCTTCCCTGGGTTAGGCGAGTAGGCGGGGCGCGCCGTATGCTCGCGTCCGCGGCGCTGGCGGCTTGGCCGGCGTTTGATTGAGCGTCGGCAAGCGCCGGCCCTGCGAGTCCTGCTCGGCCGATAGCCGGCTGGTGCGAAACCTGTGGATAAAACGAATGGAAGTCGAAGTCTTCTACGCTTGGCAATCCGATCGACCAGAAAGGGTTAACCGCTACCTGATTCGCGATGCTGCTGCGGCAGCATGCGAGCGCATCACGAAAGACAATTCCGGCGGCTTCGTCGTTTCGCTCGACTCCGACACACAAGGCGTCGGCGGGATGTGCGACATCCCACAAACGATTCTTGACAAGATTGACCGCTGCCAAGTCTTCCTGCCTGATCTAACCTTTGTCGGTGCCACGCAAGACACTTCCGAGCCCCAACTCATTTCAAATCCGAACGTGTTGTTTGAACTTGGATATGCGGTTCGGTCTAAAGGCTTCGGGCGCGTATTGGCAGTTATGAATGAGTTCTACGGTGGCCCAAAAGACCAAATGTTTGACGTGAAGCGTCGATGGGCTATTCGGTATTCGCTGGCGGAAGGAAGTGACAAGAAGACAATCAAGGCGGCGCAACAGACACTTTCGAGCGACATGGAGAATGGCCTGCGAACGATCATTGCTGGCATCAAACCGGAAACGGGTCAGCCGCAGCAAGCAGACCGATTCGAGTCAATTCGCACGCGATTTGAAACGTCGGTTCGCGAGGGCAAGTTCCACGACATCGGCCCCGGCAGCAGCGTGCTTGCGATTTGCGTCGCACCTACAGTGCCGCTTGCATTGACAAGCCAAAACCTGGCCACTTTGTCGGCACCGCCACCAACCGGCTCGTTTGTTGGCGGATGGAACCCAAAAACGCGGGCAAGGTCAACGGTTGCAAGTTCCAAATACGGTGGCGACCATGGGGAGCCGCCAGCCACCTTTGCTATCTCGGAGCTTCGCGCTGATGGAACAATTGTTGCGGCAAACAACAACATCCTTGACTCTGCAACTGCGGTAGCCTGGCGGCGTGCAATCGACAAATCGACGGCCGTTCTGAACGAGGGGCGATACATGGGGCCATCGACGTTTGAAAGGGTCGTCATTAACGCGGTGTCACAGTTTGCCCAATTGATTGGAAAGGTAGCTGCGGGTGAGCCGCTGAATGTCGCCGTTTCGCTCCTACACGTGAAGGGATACTGTTTATGGGCAAGTGCTGGCGTGGCAAGCGATGTCTGCCTTGATGATGATATTCGCCCGGACTCGATCCTTAATCTCGATGCGTCGGCACTTCAAGACACCCAGACGTGCGCGGCGCTGCTAAGGCCAATGTTCGACTTCATTTGGCAAGAATTTGGCTTTGAGGGGTCGAGTAACTACGATCACTCAGGCAAATGGACGGCAGCCTACATCTAGGAGAGCCTGTGCGCCCGCGCGATGTGATGGCAAAGCTCTCGGAGCAGGGTGTCGAGGCTTCATCTGCCAAAGTCGGCCAGGTCCTGAAGTCTATGGGTATGAAGCGACGAAAGCGCCGCGGCAGTCGCGCGGTCGTCAACACGACGGTTCCCTCAACGCTCGCCCTGGATTCGTTGCTGGCTGCGAAAAAGCTCGTCAATCAATTGCGTCAATCAATTGGGACGCAGCTCGTTTAACGATCGGCGTACGGAATTCTTATCTCTTGCCGTCTACCGTTCAGCAGGGGGGCCGGTGCCTTTTGAGCTGAATCGCTCTTTTCCGGGTGTCGCGCTCTCTCGGCCTCGATCTCCGGAAGCCTGCCGATCCAGTTCGCGGCAATCACGGAAGTTCGTCCGACGGCTCATCGCCGTCGGGATCGCTGGACGTCAGCTCTTCGTTCGTGGGAACGATGTCGTCGTCGTCGAATAACGGAAGCCGTTTTCCGGGCTTGTTGCGCAGCGACTTGCGCATCCGCTGGGGAACGTCGCCAAGCGGCCCGACGCGAATTACCGTGCCGTTGTCCCATGTGCCCTCGGCTATACACTTCTCGCGGACCCTCCGGATCGTCTCCTGAAGCTCCCGGCTAGAGGCTGCTTGGTCCCAATTGCTCGGTTCGCCAGGGGCATACCAAGCCTGAGTCTCCGGATCCCAGATGAAATCATCCGGGATGCTCCGCAGCCGCGGCGGTTCTGGTTCATAGTTGGAAGTCGAGGGTTGGTCCTGCACAGATCGCCTCCAAATTTTGCGCTTGGTCGCGTTCCTTTTCCACCAGCAACGCCAGAACGTGCAGCACGTTGAGCAGTTCGGTCGTGTATTCGGCCGGCCAGTGGTCGGGTTGTATCTCTCCGAGCTTCGAGGGCGGCCGCCGGTCGCCCATGATCGGCCGCTCCCGGTCCTTTTTACGATAGCTAAACCACTGCGTCAAACACGCGCTTGCCCGAGACTTCGTAGTTCCAAACTGCGGGCGGCACGTTTTCGATAAAAGCCGGTCGATGGCAATTATGGTGCTTCGTCCTCGGATAAGTCGCTGTCGGGATCGCAAGGCGTCGACTCTTGTTTCGTGGGAGCCGTGTCATCGTCCGGAAATAAGGGCAAGTGCTCGCGCTTGACGCCGGCGCTGAGCGATTTGCGCCCCGAGGGTGGGACGTTGAGTGCTCCGGCCGCCAAAAGCTCGTCTCGGGAAATCAAGCCTCCCGAGTATTCTCCCCGACGGCGCGCCTCTTCAAATTCTCGGCACCACGCTTCCGCGTCCCAAAGTGACGGTTCGCCAGGGGCATACCAACCCTGCCTCTCCGGATCCCAGATGAAATCGTCCGGGGTCGTCGACAGCCGCGGCGGTTCTGGTTCATAGTTGGAACCCGAGGGTTGGTCCTGCACAGATCGCCTCCAAATGTTGCGCTTGGGCTGGTTCCATTTCCACGAGCAACACCAGAACATGCAGCACGTTGAGCAGTTCGGTCGTGTACTCGGCCAGCCAGCGATCGGGTTGAATGTCTCCGAGCTTCGAGGGCGGCCGCCGGTCGCCCATGATCGGCCGCTCGCGGTTCTTTTTACGATAGCTGAACCACTGCGTCAACACCCGCTTGCCCGACACCTCGTAGTTCCACACGGCGGGCGGCACATTCTCGACGAAACCCCTGCCGACGAGCAAGCGGCGTCTGGCTTCGTGGTATTCCATCACGTTGGGCATGGAGTCGGCTTCGTCCGGAATCGCGCCGTCCTTTGGCATCCGGGGCCCTCGCTCGCGAAGTCGTGGGGGCCCCGGTGGGCGATTGGCTTTCGCGTCGGTAAAGCGCTCGCCAAAGGTGTGCCGCCGGTCTTTGACAAACCGCGCCACAGCAGCTTTGCCGACGTTGACGTGGTTTCGCGCTCAGCGCGAAAGCCCGTTTGCTGCGCGAGCACCGTGCTCTAAAATGACGGCAGCGCATCTGGCACGTATCGCCGCCGAGCGCAACCACGTTCCGATCAATTTATCCGAGAACATAGCGATGGAACACAGTCCGCTACCGCGATTAGATGTGGATGAAAAAATCCGCGGATTTCTACTGCCGCATTGCCGGTTGACGCCTGGAGACATATGGATCGATCCGGTCCGGCAGCACCGTGTAGCCTGTACTGATGCGACGAACGCCGATCAGATCAGAACGCTCATGGGCGAGGTCGGAGCACGACTGGCTATCCACGATCCGCCATACAACCTCATTGCCTTCGAAGAGAGGGCGTTATCTGAGTTTGTCGCGTGGTGCGAAAGCTGGGTGCGAGTCAGCGTCGCACACTTGGCCGCTGACGCGGCCTTCTACATCTGGCTGGGGGCGGATCAGAAGAACGGCTTTCAGCCGTTGCCAGACTTCATGGTGATGATGCGCAAGGTTCGCGAGCTCGCCGCACGCTCCTTCATCACGATGCGGAATCAACGCGGATACGGCACGCAGCGGAATTGGATGGCGGTTCGACAAGAATTGCTCTACTACACTAAAGGGAACCCTGCTTTTGCCGTTCAATACACAGATATACCTAAGATTTTAAGAGGATACTACAAAGAAGTTAATGGGAAGACGACGGAGAACTTGGAACGCGGGAAATCCGAGTTCATCCGCCCCGGCAACGTATGGGTCGACATCCAGCAGGTGTTCTACCGCATGGAAGAAAATGTATCCGGATGTTACGCACAAAAGCCGTTGCGAGCAATTGAGCGGATTTTGCTCGCGAGTTCTTCACCGGGTGACGTTGTCGTCGATTTCTTCGCACACTCCGGCACTACGCTCCTAGCGAGCGAAATTCACGGCCGGCGATGCTTTACCGCAGACATCGATCCGCTTTTTTGCGAAATCGCCATTCGCCGCTTAGAGCGATTCAGGGCCACCGGCCGCCTCGGTTGGCAGAACGGCAACCCGTTTCCAGAAGTCGGAGCTTTGCAGCTAGAACCGATGCTGACACCGGATTCTGAGCAGTGCTCTGAGCGAATGCAAGCAAGTCTGTTTTAGTCGGTAAGAAGACTGAGGAGGAAGTCGTATTGCAGCGTCCGATAGGCGTAGTGGTCGAGATGGTACTGCAACGTGCGGCGGTTGACATGGAACTGCCCCTCGCCGATATTGCCTTTATGCTGAAAATCGGAGTACTGGATTTGAGGCCCGATTTCGTCCGTTGCAATTCGGAAAACAATCACACAATCGGCGAAGAACAGCCCATAATAGAGCATCTCGAATTCGCGCCGCTTGACCTGCTGGATGTTGCAGTCAAACTCGGTGGACTTCCAGTCCTTGAACTGAACCATCCGCTTTTCGCTGGTAGCGGCCTCGATCGCCTGCAAAACCGTGTTTTCGCTGATTGGGATGTTAGACTTTCGCTGAACCACGGAGAATTTCACTTCGACACGATGGTTCAAGACTCCATCGTAAAGATCGTGAAATTGGGTCCTCGCTTTCCCGAGCTTGGCCATGCGCTGAACTAGCACCTCGCCGACGCTGCCAAATCGACGAGTCCGGAGCGCGAAAATCCCGTCGCGCAACGTCATCCCATCCATTCGTGCCTCGCTCACATGGCTAGTTTGCCCTCATTGGCATCGTCTAGGTTCGGCGATGACTTTAATCGGCGGCGTTGCGGGCCGCTAATACCGGAGGCTTTTTAGTGGAAGCGGTGGTTCTGGTTGGCGGGCACGCCGATCGGACCGTTGTAGGCGAAAAGCTTGCCGATCGCTGGGTAACTGGCCCACTTGCCCGTGGCTTCGGGCAAAAACGGCGCTCGCCAGTCGCCCGAGCAATCTCGCGCTTGCCGGCGGGCAAGACGGTGTACTTGATGACGGCCGGCTTGTCGGTCGCCTTTCGTTTCGATCGTGCGGCCAACACGATGCAAACGGGTTGTTGCACCGCCTGAAAGATACGTGTCGGCACGTCGGGCTGATGGCCTTCGGGCGAGCAGTCGATCACCCAGATACGGTCGGCCGTGCGGCGCAGGTAATCGCGCATCTTCTGGAACCCCGGCCCATTCAAAAAGCCCGCGACGGTGATGAAGCAGACAATGCCCGCGTCGTGCCGCGGGTCGCGGTCAAAAACCTTCCAGGTGGCCCAGCGCCAGAAATAGACGTAGAGATTGCGCAAGTGCTTGGCATGCGCACCGACACCCCAATCAGCCGGCGGCATCCACTGCAAGAGCGGTTCTTCTTCGACCCAACCGCCGCGTCCTTTTGCTTTTTCCTTGTAGGGCGGATTGCCGATGACCACCGTGATCGGTTCTTTGCTCTTGATTTCGTTCGCTTGCAGCCGCGACTCGGAAATCGTGCGGTACAGCGACCCTAGCTCCTCGACGGCCGCGAACGGATTGCCGAGCGTGTCGGTCACGAACATTCGCGGGACGGCCCGCGGGGGGTTGCCGATCAACTCGATCAACTCGGCGAAGATGCGGAGCTGAGCGACCGCGAAGGGACCGAGCTGAATCTCGAAGGCGATCAAACGGCCGATCGCCGCTTCGATGGCCTGCGGCACCGCGCCCGCGCCCTGGTCGGCCTCCACATCGGCCGCGATGCGGCGCAGCACGCCCAGAATGAACGTGCCGGTTCCCACGGCGGGATCGGCCAGCGTTACTTCCGGCGACGCCAGACCGGCGCTGCGGCCGAAGTGCCGGCGCAGCACATCATCGACCAGGCGGATCATCGGCCCGACGACTTCAGGCGGCGTGTAATACGAGCCGGTCAGCTTACGAAGCGCGTTGTCGTAAACCTCCAGAAAATCTTCATAGAAGTAGAGCCAGGCATCGAGATTCCCTTTGCTGATGGTTTGCCAATTTACGGCGTCGAGCACGCGGACCAGGGTGCCGAGCGACGTCTTCAAAGTCGCCTCGTTACCGACCTCGTCGGTGAGCAGCCGCAACGCGGCGCCGACGAGCGAATTGGTCTTGCCGAGTTGCTTGCCGACCTGGTCCAGCCCGGTGGCCAGCCGGATGTTGCTCGAGCGGGCCATGAGCAAGCCAAAGGTGACGGCCTGGGCATAGCCGTCGGCGAACTGCTGATCGTTGGCTTCCGGAAAGAGCAGCTTGCGCCAATCGGTTGCCAGTGCGGTGAGTGACGGACTTTTCTCGGCCAATTGCTCGGCGACTTCATCGCGCAGGAGGCGGCAGAGCCTTGCGGCGACTTTGGCCAGTTCCGCGGCCGACTTGGGCGCAATCGGTTCCCAGCGCAGAAAGTTGTCGAACCGCGCCACCAGTTCGAGCGGTGCAGCGAGCTTCGCCCCGGACGTTTCGACGTCGCCCTCTAACTCGACAACGCACGTCGGCCCGGTTTGGACAAAAACACACGTCATGGCTATTGACACGTATTCGCACGTACCGTATACTGATAGACAGATAGATATTGTTCATTATTCTATCTATGGAGACACGTTCATGTTGCCCGATTCCAATGTTCTTGACGATGACGTTCTTGACGATGAACAATTCCACGCGCGCCGGGCCCAGACCCCAGGGGAGGTGGCGAGGCTCGACCAGATGGAGGGCGCCGAGATCAGTTGGCTCTGGCCCGACAGAATTCCCCTGGGCCATGTGACCATCGTGGCCGGTGCGTCGATGAGCGGCAAAAGCATGTTCGCGGCGGAGCTGGCCGCGCACGTTTCGAGCGGGGCGACGTGGCCCGGCGCGGCGGGGCCGGGTGCGACGGGCGGGCCGCCCGCCGGCACCGTCTTGATCGCCCAGGCGGACCGTCACGAAAACTCGGCGCTCAAGCGGCGCCTGCTGGCCGCCGGCGCCGACGAGGGGCGTTTGGCGGTCATCAATCGCCACACCCCGTCGGACGACCACGCCGAGTCGGGCGACGAGATGACGCCCGCCGAGCTGCTGCTCTGCACGCTCGAAGGCGCGCTGGTCGAGACGCGCGGCGCGTCGCTCGTGGTGCTCGACGATCTCGCCGGCTGGCTGGGCCCGCAGCGGTTGCCGCCCGACGAATTGGCCGTGCTCTTCCGGCGATTGGCCGATTTGGCGGCGCGGCGGCGGATGGCCCTGGTCGTGGTGTGGCGTCTGGAGAAGGGCGTGCGCGGCGGGCAGGCCCGCGCGCTCGATGGGCTTCAGGCCGCGGCGCCGGTGGTGTGGCTGCTGGCGCGCGACTCTTATGCCGGCGACGAGCGGCTGGCGGTGTGTACCGCGAACCGGCTTGGCCGCCAGGCCGAGAATCTGGCCTTTCGCATGGCCGACCAGCGGCTGGATTGGCAAGCGGCGGCCCGGCAGGCGGCGGCCGACGACGTGGTGGCCACACTCACGGCCGATCGCCATGAACGGCGGCAGGCCGGCGAGTGGCTGCGCGACGTTCTGGCGCGCGGACCGATCGAGGCCAAGCGGCTCTGGGACGAAGCCCGGCAGTGCGGCCTGGCGGAGCGGACGGTGCGCCGCGCGGCGGCCGAGCTTGGGCTTCGCCCCACGAAAGACGGCAAGAGCGGCACGTGGTTCTGGGGCGTTGGTTTGCCGCGGGTCGCCCCCTCGCCCGCGAATTGGGAAGCGCTGCCCGAGGGCGATAGCGCGCCAAGCGTGGCAGCCTTGCCTGGGGTTGGCAGTCTTGCCGGCGAGGCCGTGGTTCAGGTGGAGTTGCGGCGCGAGGCGGCGCCGAGTGTGGCAACCTTGCCGGCGGTTGG
Source organism: Pirellulales bacterium (assembly GCA_035533075.1). Lineage (NCBI taxonomy): Bacteria > Pseudomonadati > Planctomycetota > Planctomycetia > Pirellulales > Pirellulales bacterium. The sequence continues at coordinate 14,450 of DATLUO010000076.1, forward strand.
CAGTCTTGCCGAATCGGCCGCAGCGGGGCAAGTTGCCTCGTCGGCCAAGGCCGCGCCGAGCGTGGCAGCCTTGCCACCGGCTGGCAGCCTTGCCGGACCTGAGGCGCCGCCGCCGCCGGCCGCTGCCCCATCCGCCCGGCGGCGAAACCGCCTCACTCGTCGCGAGAGGAAAGCTTTGGAACGGACCATGCAAATCTGCCGCGACGGGTGAGTCTTGTCCGAATGCCGCCGAGGGTCACAAACCGCGCGCCCCGCATTATATTGGACGCGGATGCCAATCCTCTGTGCCGACCTCGTCGGATCCGTCGCAGAAAGTCACGTCCATGAATCGGCTGCACGCGCTCGTCGTCGCTCATCTTGCGGCAGGGATCGCCTTGAGTTGGGCGGCGCGCGTTTATCCAACGACCGCGATGGGCGTGAGCCTGGCCTCCGTGTTCTTTGGTCAGTGCGCACTGCTCGCGGTGTGGGCCGGTTTTAGCGCGGCGCCGCAGCTCTGGCGCTATATCAAAGTCGGCCGCGGCGGCACTTATTTGTGGCTGATTGTTACGATCGCTCGGCCGGTCTTTGCGTGGTGCGAACGAATGTAGCCGCGGCACCGACGATTCAAGCCGAGGTCGTGCCGGCGCATCCATTGGACTGACGATGTGCCCTCCATGAAGCTGCTCTACGACAAGAACGGCTTGCTGCATTCAAAGAAGCTTCGGGACAACCGGTTTACCTGGCTGCGGGAAATCGGCGCAACCTACCCCGTGGCGCCGGGACTCAGCGGAATCGTGCGGTCGCGCTCGCCGGCGGCCGGGTCGTCGATCACCTTGTTTACCCAGTCGCTGGGCAGAAGACGCACCGATTCACGCAGCCGCTCTTGCCACCAGTGGGAGATCTCCGCCAAGTCCTGTTTCTCATAGCGGTGGCAGATCAGGTCGAAGCTGTCTCGCTTGTAAACCACCACGTCGATGGGAAAGTCGACGTTGGCGGCGCTGATCCGCGTGGAATCGAAGGCCAGGCAACCGACCTTGAGCGCGTAGTGCATGCGGTCGGAGTATTTGAGCGTGCGGTCGAGAATCGGCTTGCCGTAGCCGGTCTCGCCGATGATGCAGTAAGGCGTGCCCGGCCCCACCTCGACCCAGTTGGCCTGCGGATAAAGCAGATAAAGCTTGTGCTCTTTGTCGTGTTCGAGTTGGCCGCCCACGAGGGCCTGAAAGTTGAACGTCAGGCGGCTTCCTTCCAAAGCCTGTTTGTCTTCGGCGGCGGTGCGGCGCACCTGCTCGGCCAAAGCGTTGACCGCCTTGTAGAGCCGGTCGAACTTGGCGTCTTCTTTCTCCAACACCTCTTCGAAGTAGGTCACGATCTTGTCGCGCAGCGAGCGCAGGCCCGAGGTCATCACGAACAGCGAGCTGCGACCGTGCTCGAACACCGTCACCTTGCGGGCGGTGATGCACTCCGAACCCGACGTGACGCGCGTATCGGCGATGCCGACCAGCCCGTCATCGACTTTCATACCCAGACAGAACGTCATTGCGCCGCCTCTTGGAGGGCCATTCCCGGCATGGGCCGGGTGGCGAAAAAGGTGTCGGAAATGGCCCGGCCGACCAGATTCAGCCGCTGCTGAAAGCGATCGATGAATTCGTGCAGGCCTTCATACACAATATCCTCCACGCGGACGAAGTCAAACTCGGACCGCAGCCGGCCCAACTGCTGCTCGGCGTCGTTCTGAAACGTGCCCAGCGCCGAGCCGCTGATGGCGTGCAGCGACAGCTCGGCTTCGATCAGGCAGAAGTGCATGGAGCGCGGGAAGCGCCGGTTGAGAATCAGAAAGTCGGCCACGGCGGTCGGCGTGATGCGGCCCCGCACCTTGCGGTACATCTCCAGCGCGCTGGCCGAATTCAACAGCGCGGTCCACTGGATGACATCCACCGGCGTGCCCACTTCGGCGGCCGTCGGCAGCAGCAAAAAATACTTCACGTCCAGAATGCGCGAGGTTTTGTCGGCCCGCTCCAGCAGCCGGCCCACACGGGCAAAATGCCAGGCCTCGCCCCGCGACATCGTCGATTCGGCGATGCCCACAATCGTCTGGCTCGATCGCTTCACCTGATCGAGCACGCGGCGGGCGTCGTCGAGATCGTTCCGCCGGCTTTGGTTCCGCACCAGCAGATAAAACTTGTTGATCTCTTCCCACATGACCGAGGGGATGATCTCGCGGATCATGCGGGCGTTTTCACGCGCCGCTTCCAGGCAAGACAAGATGGAGTTGGAATTCTCGCGGTCGAAGATCAGAAACTGGAACACGCTTTCGCGAGTTGCCGGGCCGTACTTGTGGGCGAACGGCTCGTGGTCGCCGGTGGTGTCGATGAGCGGCTGCCACTGCTCGCCGATCTCGTCGCCCAGGTCGAGCATCAGGTTCAGATTGGTATCGATGAAGCGGGCCACGTTGTCGGCCCGCTCCAGGTAGGCGGTCATCCAGTAGACCGAATCGGCGACGCGGCTCAGCATGGCGTGTGCTCGGGGCGAAGCGGTGATCGTGTGGGCGTTCGGGCCGCGGCCGGCGAGGCGCACCGCTCGCGGATTCCGTTCGGCAGGCCAGACAAGACCCAGGTGTCTTTGCTGCCGCCTCCTTGCGACGAGTTGACGACCAGCGAACCTTTTTTGAGGGCCACGCGGGTCAGCCCGCCCGGCAACACGTAGATGTCTTTGCCGTAAAGAATGTAGGGCCGCAGATCGACGTGCCGGCCTTCGAGGTGGTCGCCAATGATCGTCGGCACGCGCGACAGGGCGAGCATCGGCTGGGCGATGAAGTTGCGGGGGTTGGCCCGAATCCGAGCGGCACAATCGTCCAGCTCTTGCCGGCTGGCCCTCGGTCCGATGACGATGCCATATCCGCCCGATTCGTTGGTGGGCTTGATCACCAGTTCCTGGAGATGAGCCAGCACGTGCGAGCATTGCTTGGCATCCCAACAGGTGTAGGTGGGCACGTTGGGCAGAAGGATGTCTTCGCCGAGATAATAGCGGACGATCTGGGGCACGAAGGCGTAAACGGCCTTGTCGTCGGCCACGCCGGTGCCCGGCGCATTGGCCAAGGCCACGCGGCCGGCGCGGAACACATCCATCAGCCCCGGAATGCCCAGTGCCGAGTCGGCCTTGAAGGTGCGTGGATCGAGGAAGGTGTCGTCGATGCGGCGATAGATCACATCCACGCGCTTCAGCCCTTTGGTGGTGCGCGTGCAGACATGGCCGTCGGCCACCACCAGGTCGCGGCCTTCGACCAGCTCGACGCCCATTTGCTGGGCCAGGAAGGAATGCTCGAAATAAGCCGCGTTGTAAACGCCCGGCGTGAGCACGACCACGTTCGGCCCGCCTATGCCAGGCGGAGCGACGTGCTGCAGCGTTTCCAACAGCCGTTCCGGATAATCTTCGACGGGCAAAATGCGCAGCCCCTCGAAGGCCAGCGGCATGGTGCGCTTCATCACCTCGCGATTTTCGAGCACGTAGGACACGCCGGAGGGACAACGCAGGTTGTCTTCGAGCACATACATTTGCCCGTCGCCGTCGCGCACCAAGTCGGTGCCCGTCACATGGCACCAGATGCCGCCGGGCGGCGACAGCCCGGTGCAGGCATCGAGGAGGCACTTGGCGGAAGTGAGCAGCTCTTCGGGCACCACGCCGTCGCGGAGGATCTGCCGCTTGTGATAGACGTCGTCGATGAACAGGTTGAGTGCTCGGATGCGCTGTTTCAGGCCGCGCTCGATGAAGTCCCACTCGTCGCCGGGGACGATCCGCGGCACTAAGTCGAGCGGCCAGACCTTTTCGGTTCCGTCGGCATGACCGTAAACGTTGAAGGTGATGCCCATGTCGAGCAGCGTGAGGTCGGCCGCTTTTTGCCGGCGCTGCAACTCGCCGTCTGACAATGTCGAGAGCCGTTCGAACAAGGCGGCTGAAGTCGCGCGGGGCCGGCCATCGGCCTGAAACATTTCATCATAGAAGCCCTCGGTGAGATAGTCGTCGAACTTCATGGACGTGGAACTAGCGGGCGGGGTTAGGCGTGCTGCCATTCGTCGCAGCAGTAAGTCGGCGAAGTTCGGTTGGCGTTGCAACTGCAGTACCAGCATCATACCGTGTTGCTCCGGGCAACACGATTGCCGCTACACGACGACACACAAGATACGTGAGGCAAACAACTTACGGCCCGGCGGCCGTGCTGAACGAGCCGCCGTCTGGCAGCGGATGGCACGCTGAGATTGCCTCTTTTTTAGGCAAGAGCTAGAAAATGTCGCAGTAAAGCGGTGAGGATGGTAGGGTGGGCCGGCGCTGGCAAGCTCGCTGGTCCCACCCTACAAGGGATCGCGCGAACAACAGCGATCGCGCAAAGCAAGGGAGGCGGCGTGCGGACTTATAGTTGTACTTGTGGCAACCGGCTGTTTTTCGAGAACAACCGCTGCTTGAACTGCGGCTTGGAGCTGGCGTTTTGCCCGCAATGTCGCCGGCTGTCGCCCATCCGGCTCGACCCCGATGGCCTCTATCGCTGCTGCCATGACGACTGCCAGGCGCAAGTGGTCAAGTGCGACAACTATCGCCGCCATCAGGTGTGCAACCGCGCGGTGCTTTGGTCGGGTGCCGCGTCGCGCCAACATTTGTGCGATTGCTGCTGTTACAACGAGATGATTCCCGACCTTTCGGTGCCGGGCAACCGCGGCCGCTGGTATCGTCTGGAGGCCGCCAAGCGCCGTCTGATCTACGGCCTCGACCTGCTGGGGCTGCCGCGCGACGCTGCCGACGGGCCGCCGCGGCTGACGTTTCAGTTTCTGGCCGACACCGAGGATCCGCGGCGCCCCGGCGCGGCGCAGCAGGCCGTCACCGGGCATTGCCAGGGGCGCATCACCATCAACATCCGCGAGGCCGACGACGACGAGCGCGAGCGGCTGCGCGTGCAATTCGGCGAGGCGCACCGCACGCTGATCGGACATTTTCGCCATGAAATCGGTCATTATTATTGGGAGCGGTTGGTCCGCGGCCGCGTCGAAGGCGAGTTCAAGGCGGCCTTCGGCGACCACGAGCAGCCCGGCTACGGCGAAGCCCTGGAGCGATATTACCAGTTCGGGGCGCCCGCCGACTGGGCCGAGCGCTGTCTGAGTGCCTACGCCGCGATGCATCCCTGGGAGGATTTTGCCGAGACGTTCGGCGCCTATCTCGACATGGTCTGTCTGCTGGACAGTGCCCGTAATCAAGGTCTTCCCGGCAGCGGCGCCACGCAGCCCTCGCTCGATACGATGCTGCTCGACTACCACCAGATCGGCATTGCCATGAACGAGATGAACCGCAGCGTGGGGCTGGTCGATCTGGTGCCCGAAGTTTTCGTGGCGCCCATCGTCAGCAAGCTCCGCTTCGTCCACCAACTCGTATGCAAAGCGTCGCCGCTCCCCTGACCTCGACGAGCTCGGCCCACAAGCCGAGCTTCATCACGAGCGGATCGTGCATGCGCCAGGGAAGCGGCCCAAGATTACTGGCTCTTGGGCAGCGTGTCCCGTTCAGGCTGGACAGCGGCGAGGTGTCAGCTCCCTTGCACGACGATTTCAACCCGCAGAAGGCGAGGCGACATCCACGCGAAATCGCCATCGCACGTGAGAAGCACCGAACCGGTAGCTTTAGCCGTCGCGGCGATCCACAAGTCGTTTTCACCGGTGTTGTGCCCGCCCTGCTGATCTTCGAAATAGAGGTTCGCATATTGGAGCACGATGTCTGGGTGTCCAGCGTCGACGCGGACCAGCTCGGCGAGAATCTCTTCCAGGCGAGTTAGCTTGGCGGCGCCCCACTTCCAGCACTTGGCAAGGCCACGTATTTCGCCTTCGACTACCGTTGAGGACGATCGGCCGCTCCTGCCGCTGGTCGAGCCCGTACAGGGCCAAGATACGCTTCCCAGTCGTGTCCTGCCGCACCCAATGAACCACGGTACTCGTATCGAGGGCAATGAGTTCATTGTCGGCTAAAGTCATGAAAGTCGCTCCAGCGCGGCGGCAACCTCTTCGTCCGTCTCATCGCCGGGCCATTGCCCCATAATTGCGGCCATCCCCGAGCGCGGACCTTGCGCTTTGTGCAACTTGGAAATGTCGAGCTTGGCATGCGAGGGTGTCGGCATTCGCGAGAAGATTGTCGACTCGTTCTCGCCAGGCTTTACGGCTTCGGCATCGACTCGCAACAGTTTTTCCGAAGCCCGGTAGACGGCTGTGCCGAGCACGAGCACTCGGGCACGCCAGAGATGGCGCATGCAGTCAGCCTGGTCGTCTGGGAAAACGCCGACCACCTTTTCTCCTGTGTCGAGCAGCAGCGAAAACTGCTGCGTGCTGGCCACGAGACCGTCCAGTTGACCAACGAGCCGAACCCGCTGCGGCGCCGGCGTTCTGCCGAGCAAACATCTGGCCGATTCAGCGACCTCCGGCGACAGGCGGGCCGGCGCATCGGGCCCGAAACGGCGGCTCAAAACATCAAATTCGCGGAACGGTCCTCGCTTAAACAATCGCCGCGAATTGGCGATGCGCCTTAACAGCGGAGGGTCGTAATTCGGACTATCGGCGTTGCGCCGCTCGACGTCGGCCAGCACATCGGCGAGCAAGTCGAAGCCCGTGTCATCCGCGAGGGGGCGGGACTCTGGAAACAGCGATTTCTGGGAATAGATTTCGGGGGCGGCGTCTCCCAGCCGTGGCGCCTCAAACCAGAGCGAAGTTTCGCCATTGCTTTCGTGCCCGACAAAACGAACATCCGCGGCACGTTCCAGCCAGGCCGGGCATGGCCCTCGCGCGGTGCTGCAGCTCCGCAGTGCCATCGAGGTTGCTTGCCGAACGGCCAGCGGCAATTCAGCCAGCAGAAGTCCGATGTGGCGCGGCGGCAACTTCCCGTGAAATTGCCGATCGCTTCGCAGCAGGATTTTCTGGGCGACAGTCGTCATGGGCGTTTCCTTTTATGGCTAGTCGGCGGGTCATGGAGTTCGCATTCCTCAATTCTACATCGTCGGGCTGCGATCCCCTATTCCAACGTCCGCTTCGCCCCGTTCGTGTCGCAAAGTCGAGCGACTCAACTTGGGCCGTTCAACCGGCGCCACCCGCGCCGCCTTCGGTTGCCGCCCCTGACTAGGCCGGTTAAGATCGAGGTTTGCCCGCCGGCAGCCCGCCCCACCACGTTTTCACCTCTGCGATGCTCAAGCGCGACGAGGACTACTTCAAAGACACCACCATGACCTTCGGGGAACACCTCGAAGACCTGCGCGCGTGCCTGGTGAAGGCGGTGCTGGGCCTGGCCATCGGCGTCGGCATCGGGCTGTATTTCGGCGACTACATCGTCAAGCTGATCGAAGATCCCTTGGTCGCCGCCCTGGGCGACTTTTACCTGACCGAGGCCACCAAGACCTACGCCGAGTGGCACAAAGAGCGGACCGAGGCCGGACTGCCGGTCCCTTACACAATCAAGCAGGTCGAGCACCTGGTGAGAGACCGGCAGTACCTGTTCGAAATCCGCTACCTCGATCCGGTCCAACTGCTCATCGCGCTGGGCGACAGCGACCCGCGAGTAAAAAAGCTGGCGCCCAAACCGCACGGGCCGGACGCCGTCGTCGAGCCGAAGGACCTGGTGCCGGCGTTCTTCTGGCATCCGGTCGCGGAGGATGAGCGGATCAGCCCCACGGTGCTGAGCGTCCAGGAAGGCTTCATGATCTGGTTCAAGGCGGCCTGCGTGTTCGGCATCGTCCTTTCCAGTCCCTGGGTGTTTTATCAGATCTGGGCCTTCGTGGCGGCCGGGCTTTATCCGCACGAGAAGAAGTATATCCACGTCTTTCTGCCGTTCAGCATCGGGTTGTTTCTGCTGGGCGCGGGGATGGCCTACCTGTTCGTGTTCCAGCCCGTGCTCGGTTTTCTGTTCGGCATCAGCGGCGCGCTGGGCTTCAAGATCGACCCGCGCATCAGCGAGTGGATGGGGTTTGTGATCTTTCTGCCGCTGGGCTTCGGCATCAGCTTCCAGCTTCCGCTGGTGATGCTGTTCTTGGAACGGCTGGGCATCTTCAACGTGCAAGCCTATATGCAGCGGTGGCGGATCGCCATCCTGGTGATCTTCGTGCTTTCCGCCATCCTTACGCCCGCCGATCCCTACACGATCTTCTTCATGGCCATCCCGCTCACCGTTCTCTATTTTGGCGGCGTTTTGCTCTGCCACTGGCTGCCCCGCGGGCGAATTACCCCAGACGCCGCGGAATAAGTCGTGTTGTCCAGATTTCCACGCCCCCCTATAATCACGTCCACGTTTTTTTCCGGCGTCACCGAACCGCCGCTGGCCGGCCCGCGTATCGAGCAATGTCAGCAGGGTTGTTCAAACACTAACCCGACGCGCAAGCGAGGCAAGCTCGTCGTTCGTCCTCGCTGGCGCTTCGGGTTAGTGTGGCACGGCCGCCCCGGTCGTGCGGATGCGTTGTGTCGGGGCAACCTTGGTGGCGTTTGGGAATCACGCCGCGGCCGACGGGTGTGGCGTGATGACGTTGGTGTGGCACGGCCGCCTCGGCTGTGCCGCAACGACAGCGTTTGCCGCGTCGGCAAAGGCGACACACTTGTTTACGGTATTGGTTTACGGCACAAGACCAAGCGTGAGGGATTGGTTCAATCATCGCCGGTCGGCGAGTCGATGAGACGGGCACAGAGTTTCCGTGCCCGCGAGGTCGACTCCCAAGACATGGACAGCGGCGCCGGTGAGATTGAAGTATACTGGCTTGAACGGAGGTTGACGGTCTGCGGAGCGTGTTAGCTCAAAGAGGTTCGGTCGGCCAAGACAAATCGACGCCCGTTTCGGGCAGGCCGCAGGAACAGCCGAGCTAAAGCCGCGGCGTTTACTTCGTTCGCATTGTCCGGCTAGGATCTAGCCTGGGAGGAGAACCATGCAAATTTACGGTCCTGCGCAGTTACACGGTCCGCAAGCGATCAGCTCGCCGCACGTTCGGCCCGCGTCGTCCGATCCGGCAGGCTCATTGCAGCCCGCCCAAGACGAGTTGCAGATTTCCGACGCCGGCCGCCTGGTCGACCTGGCCAACCAGGTTCCGGACATCCGACAAAACCGCGTCGACTCGATCCGCGCCCAGATTGCGGCCGGCACCTACGAGACGCCCGACAAGCTCGACGCGGCCTTGAACCGGTTCTTGGACGAAGTGGCGTAACGTAGCCCGCTTGCTCCGCAAGCGGAACCGCACGGGCCGTAGCCCGCTTGCTCCGCAAGCGAGACCGGCGGGCCGCCTTAGACCACTTCGATGCGATTCGTAAGCGGCTTGTCGTCGGCCAGAGTCATCGCGGCCTGTTGCGCGAGCTGCTTGGCGTAGTAGCTCGGACATTGGCCGTCGAGAAACACTCCGTCGCGCCGCACTTCCACGCGCAGGTTCTGCACCGAGCCCGCGGTACGGCGAGTGACGACGCGGGCGATGCGGGCCGCCAGCTTTTCGCCGCGCGAATCGGGCGTGGCCGGATGGTAGACGGGTGCCGGGTCGATCAAGAATTCGGAAAGCGGGGGTCGATTGCGTTGCTCGCTCATGTACGTTTCCTTACAGCCGCCTGCTCGAAGGTGGGCAGGTGTGGTCAGGCGGCCGCGCCGTGTTGAACGACGCGATTTCCATAGGAAGATAGGGGTGGAATTCGGGCATGCCCGGATCCCTCCTTGGGCCAGGTGTTCCACGCACCGTCACTTTAGCGCACTTGGACGCATTTTGTCAAGTAGCCGGCCCACGCACTCGCGGTCGATCCGGTAGAGAACGATCACTTCGGCAAACGGTTCGTCGAGTCGCGCGGGAAACACGACCCGGCGGCCGCGCCGGTCGGCGACCTGCGGATCGGGCCAAGGGTTTGCGAGATGTCGGGCGACCGCGGCGGGCGGCAGATAATCCAGCAGGGTCGCGAGGTTGATGTCGTTCGGCACCACGGCGATCGGTTCAAAGCAGTGTAAATGTTCGCGAAGGGAGGCTAAGGCAAGCTGATGGTTCTCCCCATAGGCACCCCAAAAATCCACCGCCAAAAAGCATTCGCGATCTGGGGCGACGCGCGGGAGCCAGCGGTCAAAGGGAACTGCTTCCAGCGGGGTCCATTGTCGCTCGACATACAAATCCATGGCGGGCAGCCCCTGGCAGAGCACCATGGCGTCGCTCCGCAGCTTGGCGTCGAGCACGGCGTCGCCCAGCGCACGATACGAGTACCGCGTCGACCAGCGGTCCCAGACCCTGCGACTCGGCAGCAAACCGAACGGATGCGAGCCGATTGCCAAAATGAAGGCGGCAAGGCAGCCGGCCGCCAAGTACCCTGCGGCGACGCTGCGGCTGCGAGGGGCCAAGACGCGCCCTTGCGTCTCGCTGGTCGAGGGTCCGCGCACGAGGGGCGCGACGGCGGTCGCTATGAGCCACACGGTGAGGGCAATCACCGCAGGCAGTGCGGGCACGAGCAGCCGGGTGTAGGGATGATAGAAGGGAGTCAGCACCAAAAACGCACCGGCCCAGACGGCGAAGAAGATTTCGCACCAGCGCCCCCAGATGAGTGCGGGTGCGATGGCGAAAGCGGCCAAAATGAACAGCGTGGCATCGCCCCCGCTGACGGCAATGGCGCCTAAACCGCAGATGACCACCAGAACGGCCATGCCCGAACGTGCCTGCGGGCCGGTTCGTCGATGCGCCGGCGGCACCCGTCGGGCGAAATACCCTCCGGCGACGGCAGACGCAAGCAACGTAATCAACCAGCCGTAGTGTCGAAACGCCGAGAGCGATGTCCAGAGGCGTGCCGCCCGCGGTGGCCAATCGTCGAGGCGGCCGACGTAGCGAAGGTGGTTGCGAGTGACGGCCGCATATCCGCCCGGATAGGTTTGTTCCACGTAACGATACCAGGGAGCAAAACAGCCGACTGCCACCAGGGCGGCCACAAACAGGGCCACGATCATGGCCGGCCGCGCGAAGCTCGGTTTGCCGTCGGTATCACCGCGATCGAGCAGCGACCCGCGCAGTGCCACGATGAGCCAGGTGGTCGCGGCCATGGCGAGCAACATCCAGCCGTTGTATTTGGTGTTCCATGCCGCGCCGGTCGCCAGTCCCACGCCGATGGCCCATGCCGCCAAGGGGCCGAGTTGTGTCGCTCGGCCGCTGGCCCGCGGCTGCGGTGCGGTGGTCGCCATTTGGCTCAGCAGATAGCCGCCCAAGACGAAGAAGAACGTGAGGGTCACATCGGTCAAGGCCATGCGCGAAAAGGCGACGTGCAGGTCGCTGGCGGCCAGGAGTCCGGCGCCCGCCAATGCCAGCCAGTCGTCGTAGAGCCGCCGCAGCCAGTAAAAGTAGATGACCACCGTGGCGACACCCACGGTTGCCGAGAGGTAGATGCCCATGATCGGCCAGGGCGTTTGCGTGATGCCGAAGGCGGCGGCCACCATCCACGGCAGCAGCGGCGGGGCCTGTAGCGGCTGCGAAAGAGGAAAGTGCCACAGCCCGTTGAGCCACACTCCGAACGCACCCGAGACCAGCACCCCCTCGTCGAAATGAGCCAGCGAAAGCTGCCCGATGTCTGCCCAGCGCAGCGCCACCGCGACGGCGATCATTGCAGCGAGTCGCAGCTTGGAATTCACGGCATTGGCGTCAACGGGACTAATGCTTACCACCTGGTGCGGGGAGGAACGAACCTCCCTTGATTGCCACAAGTGCCTTTCGCATTAACAACTTACAGCGCCGGAGAGAAAACACCAGACTGCTAGCACTCCGGTGCTAGCATCCCCCAGAGCGAAGCATTACAATCACGTGGCCGGATTGGATAATCGGACACCGAAGGGGATTCGGCGAAATGTGGGTCGCGCAAGGAGAAGGATGATGAGTGCGACGAAGACAGGCACCGTGGTGCAAGTTCTCGATCTGGACGTGGCCATCATTGAATCGCTGCCTGAATCCGTGTTGTCGGAGTTGATTGGCTTTCTCGAGTATGACAATCGGCTGGCCTGCGAAGACCAGCAGGGGCGCAGCAGGGCCATCATCGAGAGCGTCGCGGACAAGACGCGAGCGTGACCGGGCGGCCTTTCGGCCATCGCCCCGGTCGCATGTGCTGGGCGCGGCCCGTGCCTTCGCGCGCCCGCAGGCGTGCGTTACCTTGCACCCCTCGGCGACGTTTCCGCGTTGCTGCACTATACTTCACGCGGCCGAGAATAAGATGTTTTGCCGCGAGGAAAAACGGTGGCTGGGGCAGAGCTTGGCCAGATAGCGGCTGGCGACTTCAACAGCGTGACGGCCAAGCGATGCCCCGGTGCGTCCAACCGGGGCATCGCCTGGCCGCCGAGATGAACGGAGTGCCAGCCTCCACCTGGCCCGGCTCTGCCCCAGCCACCGCCGATGTCTCATTCCCGGCCGCGTGAAGTATAACTGAACAAGCAAGCCGCTCCATGATCACGCTCGTCACCGGCGCCACCGGGCTGGTAGGCAACAATGTCGTCCGTCTGCTGCTCGAGCGCGGCCATCGCGTGCGCGTGCTGGGCCGAACGGGTTCGGACTCCCGACCGCTGGCCGATCTTGACGTGGAGCGCGCGACCGGCGATATCCGCGATGCGGATTCCTTGCGGGCAGCATGCCGCGGCGTGGGCCGTGTGATTCATGCCGCCGCCCGCGTTCACATCGGTTGGAGCGGACTCGCCGAACAGCGGGCAGTCAATGTCGAGGGGACTCGCAACGTCGCCTTGGCTGCCCGTGACGCGGCGGCGAGGCTGGTCCATGTTTCGACGGTCGACACGATGGGTCGCGGCACGCGGCAATGTCCGGCCGATGAAGAAACGCCGCTTGGGCGCCACGTCGAGTGCCCCTATGTCGTGACCAAGCGCGAGGCGGAAAAGCTCGTGCTCGAACTGGTGCCGCAAGGACTGGACGCCGTCATCGTGAACCCGGCCTACATGCTCGGGCCCTGGGACTGGAAGCCCTCGAGCGGACGCATGCTGCTGGCGGTGGCCCGCGGACAAGGGTTCGCCGCGCCGCCCGGCGGCAACGACTTTTGCGACGTCCGCGACGTGGCGGCGGGAATTCTGGCGGCGGCGGAAACGGGCATCGCCGGTCGCCGCTATATCTTGGGCGGCCACCCCCTGTCGTATTACGAAGCCTGGTCGCTGTTCGCCGAGATCACCGGACGCCGCCGACCGATGCGCGTCATGCGAGTGCCCGTCGTTCACATGTTGGGCGCTTTGGGAAGTTTGTGGGGACGAATCACTGGCCGCGAGCCCGACCTGAATCGCGCAGCGGCGGCAATGTCGGTGATGGAGCACCACTTTTCCGCCGAGCGAGCGGTCCGCGAGCTCGGCTACCAAATGCGTTCCGTTCGCGAGACCGCCGTGGCGGCCTGGGAATGGTTTGTCGGTCATGGCTACGCGCGTCTGTAGGGAACCTACCCACGTTCCCTATTCCTTCGGCGCGGTCCGCATAACAATCCGCTTCGCTGGAACGTGAGAATTTCTCTAGCCGTAACAACCGCTACGGCGATGACAGATGAGTACGGCTTTACGATTGTGTCGGGGGAACTATGCGGGTTTGGTTGCGTTGGAGCTTGCTTCTGGTTGCGACGGCGGCCGCGGTGGGGTGCTCCCATCAGGGCCGGCGTCGGCCGGTGGCGGCGACCGGCAGTCTGCCGCTGGAAGCGACCTTGCCCACCACCCGCATTCACGGCCAGCCGTTCGACGACCGCAACGTCGGCACGCTCGCCGAAGTCGACGACGCGCTGCGACCGTCGCTACCGCAACCTGCAGCCTACCGGGCACTCTCGGCCGAGCAGTGCCAATGCTTGGCGGTCAAGGCTTCGTCGGAAGGCGACAGCATGGCCAGCGAACGCCGCGCGTTGACGATCACGGCTGCGCCCCACGGCCTTTCGGAAGACGAGCGGCTGAAGATCCAGGTGCTTTGGGCCAGCGAGTTGGAAGCCCGTAACCATTCGGCGGCGGAGGCGCTGACCACCTATTACCACATCGCCCAGGCAGAGGCGGACCGCCCCATCCTGGCCAAGAGCTTGCAGGAGATCGACGACGCGCTCGCCAATGTGGGCCGACTGCGGCAGCACGGCGTGCAGGTGCCTTTCGACGACGGCGAACTGAAGCGGCAACGGCTGGCCTTGCTCGACAAGCAGCTTGAGCTTACCGGCCAGCTCGACCAGCTCAACGCAAAGCTCGTGCAGCTTTTGGGACTGAGCACGCCGGAAGTTCGGCCGCGACTATGGCCGACGGCCGACTTGACGGTCGTGGTTGCTCCCTCCGACATCGACCTGGCGGTGGCGGTGGGCGTTGCGACGCGTCCGGAGCTGCGGCTGCTGTCGTCGCTGCGCTCGTCGCTGAAGGCCAAAAACGTCGCCATCACTCGCGGCGTGGTGGGCGGAGCGAGCACCCTTGTCGGCTCGCAGAGCAAGTTCACCGGTCTGGTGTCGCTCTTGGACTTCCCCGCGATACTCGGACAACGCCGGGCAAATCGACGCGAGCTGCCCACCCGCCAGCGGCAATTGGCGGAGCATTACGAGCAACGCCGGCGGGAGGTGACGGCGGAGATTCAGCAGGCCGTGCTCGAAGCCGAATCGAGCTTGCGGCGGACGGCCGTCGAGAAAGAAACGGTCGTCGCTTGGCGCGCCCAGCTCGACGAGCTTGCCGAGAAGAAGCGGATCGACGAGGCCACTTTTGTCGACATCACACGGGCCCGGCTGCGGCGGCTGGAGGCGGAAAGCGACGAGATCGAGCAAATCGTCGCCTGGAAAATCGCGCTGGTGAAAGTCAAAGAGGCGCAGGGCGTGCTCGTCACCGAGTGCCAAGGCGCGCATTGCGGATTTCTCGATTTCCCGGTGATTCACGAGACGAGCGGCGGTCCGACGGCGGAATTCCATACACCGGAAGACGGCTTGCCGGAACCGCCGCGCGACGCAGCCGACACGGATGAGACTGACGAGGAACCTGTGCTGAAGAATCTCGGCGATCCGGTCTCGGTCCTCAAGTCGGCGGCCGTGCCGACGACAGGAGCGGGCGGCACGCCCAGCCAAGGACCGCGGGGGGACACGTCGATCGGCGAGTCGGATCTGCCGGACATGGCCGTGGAACCGCCGCAGGCGGACGAGACGGTGAACCCCTGAGGGTCGTAGGGTAGGACCAGCTCGCTTGCGAGCGCCGGCCCACCATGTTCAGGCGTCAGGCAACGTCGTCACATCGCGCCGACGCGTCGAGGCACCACGTCCCACAGCGCGGCGTCCACGCCGCGCCTGACGGTTGCCAATCGCTGCTCGTCGTGGTCAGGTCGCCCCGCTGGTTTCGGTTGCCGCGGGCTCGGGCGGCAATTTTTTGACTTCGAACTTGCGAAACTCCGCAAGTGTTGTGCGTGAGCAAAATCAAGACGCCATCGGTGCCAAAGCGCGAACGAACGACCACGCGATTCATGTCAATCCTCAAGTTTTTAATGCGATGGAACCCCACGCAATTATAACCGGCGATCTGGAACCGGCATTCAACCACAAAGAGCACCAGGACCGCAAAGGCGTTCCTGCCCTTCTTCGTGTTCTTTGTGCCCTTGGACCATAACCGAAAGCCGTCGGCCGCCAGCTTGCCCGTTCGTCGCACAGCACCGCCAAGCTGACCACTTCTCGATGATACAACTTGTAGGCCGAAGTGTTGTCGTCGAACATCCGCCGCGAGAACTCTTTTTCGTAAAAACCCTGAATCTCGACGTGAATGAACAACCAGCACTCCCCGCCGTCTTTGAGCCAGACCTTGAAGAGCATGTCCGCGACTTGCTTTCCAGCCCGAGC
>DATLUO010000077.1 GCA_035533075.1 Pirellulales bacterium
CCACCGATTTGAGGCCTCAGGTTTCAGGCGTCAGGGCAAACGACCTGACGCCTGATGCCTGAAGCCTGAAGCCTGACGATGGTGGGCCGGCGCTCGCAAGCTCGCTGGTCCCACCCTACGAAGGTTTGCGCCGTCGATCAACGGAGGGCTGGCAGAGCACTACGCAGAATAGGGATTCGCTGGGGCGCGGTCAAGCACGCATCGGGACCGTCATTTCCCGATCATCGACTTGGCGAAGATCGTCGCC
Organism: Pirellulales bacterium; assembly: GCA_035533075.1. NCBI lineage: Bacteria > Pseudomonadati > Planctomycetota > Planctomycetia > Pirellulales > Pirellulales bacterium. Next base: position 248 of record DATLUO010000077.1, read on the forward strand.
GTGGCGGCGTCATCTCATTTTGGATTTTCGATTTTGGATTTTGGATTGCGACCTTGTGGAGGACCGCCAACGAATTCGCGATCACCCCGCACATGGTACACCAGCGTCTGCCGGATCGAGACTGGCAACGCGTTGCCGGTCTCGTGCATTTATGCCCCCTTCTCTCTTGTGTCCCCGTCCGTGGAGATCACCACCCAAATGGTTATCCGGATCGATCTCCAGCGCGCTGGAGATCACCCCCCACATGGTGACACGGTCTGCTCGATTGAGACCGGCAACGCGTTGCCGGTCTCTTGCCGTGCGGCTCGTTCGAGACCCACAACGCGTTGTGGGTCTCTTCCCGGCGGTGCAAGTGCATCACCCGCCGCACATTCCAGGGCGATTGTTCGCCAGGCGCGTAGGGTTGCCAGTACGTAATGGTTTTCCGTTGTTTGCCACCAGCTTTAGCTGGTGGTCTGCAATCCCTAAAGACCCTTCTTCCTCAACCGGCTTTAGCCGGACTTGCTCGACCTCAGTCGTTCGGTCGTCATCATAGTTGCTTCACCTTCATATCGCCCAGCTCCAGCTTTTGCCCGGCCTTGAGCTGGCGTTGTTCATCGGTCAGGTTCGCGCGAAAGTATGCGTCGTCCTCCCTGAAATCGAGCGCGAAGCGTTCGCCGGGCACTACGTCGCCAACCTCAAACCGGCCTTGGTCGTCCGTCTTGAGTGCCGGACGTTCCAATCCGACGAAGCGGTCGAGCTCGCTCGCGCTACGGCGTGCATAGTTTATCACCACAACCGCGTCGGCGATCGGTTCGCCGCTGGCGTCGAGCGCACGGCCCGTGATGCCGGCCGTAGCATCGAGACGAGCCGTAACCGGCCCGTGCTCTCCGCCCGTCAAGGTCAGCGAGGCCGCCAAGTGTCGCTCTGGATGCAGAATGCAGACTCGTCGCGGCCGGTCGGCGCCGAGAGCGTAGACGGTGCAAGTCGGCTCGCTTATTCGGAATGTGAAACGCCGACAGTCCGCGAGCCCCGACACGAATGCCCCGCGGACTGGCCGCCCGGCGTCGTCTTCGATGGCAAGTTGTACCGTTTTGCCCGGATCGACTGGCAAATCGCAATGAAACGTCCCCGTATCGCGAGCCAGATCGAGCACTTTGGCCGCGTTTTCGCTCGTCAGAAACTCGACTGAGTTATCAGTGGCCGTAAAATGACGGTCATCGACATCCTCGGTCGGCATGGCGCGCTTGCGGTCTGCCTCGCTGAAGGTGGCCTGGCGGTAGGGCTCGATTTCGTGCCCGTCGATTCGCGCTCCGCCACCGTACACCTGGCCCAAAAGCACGCCGGGGCCGGGGATAATCAGCAGGCGAAAACGCCCCTCCTCGTCCGTGCTCTCGGCGACGCGGCTGCGCAGAGGCCCGTCAAAGCCCGGTTGCTTGACAAAGTCATTGCCGGGCAGCGGCGTGAAACGCACGCCACCCTTGAGTCCACGGCCGGTCGCTTGGTCGAACACGCGACCTTCAACCAGAATGCCCTGCTTCAGCTCCACGTCAAGCTCGATCGCCGCTTGCCGCGGCGCCGCGGCAAGATCAAGCGTTCGGGGAATCAGGCCGCTACTCGGTAGCGGCGCGACGCTAAGCAGCGAGTTGCGATTTCTCGGTAGCCCGTGCAGTTCGTAGCGACCGCGCTCGTCGGTTCGAGCCTCCACGTTCTGGCCATATCCACGGCCAAAGGAGCGGACGACGGCTCCCGCGACGCGCGGTTGATCTCGGCCGGTAAAAACCTTGCCGCGAACGACGAGTTCCACCTCGGCTACATAATCGAAGTCTGGACCAGTCAATCGCGGATACTGTTCCCTCTCGCGTTGGGACGTCGACAGCGTGGCCCGCGAAATATCGTTGTATTTGCCGGCGTCAAACCCTTCGCGGTTGACCACGCGCAACTGATCGGCCGCGTAGCCCGGCGCAATGACCTCGACTGACGCCACGCGCTCGCGACCGATGCCAGATAGTTCAAAGCGGCCATCGCGATCACTGACGGTGCTGATGATCGCATCCAATGGCGAGTGCAATCGGTGGTCGAGTCTTCGCCACGACTCGCGCGAGCTCAGATGCCAGGCATCCAGAAAGGCGTCGAGGTTGCCGTCGTGCGATTCCCACATATTGTTGACGGCCAGCCGTGCGCCGGCGATTGGCCGGCCTTCCGTATCGGTCACGCGTCCGCGAATCGGACGATCTTCGACCAACTGCAGCGTGATTTCCGCCGGAACCTCGCCGCTCTCCACCTTTAGCCAATCGATGCCGAAGCCGGGCTTGTGCGCGACCAAATACAGCGCCAGACCAGACGCCGGAAGATCGTCCGCCGAGAATGCGATTTGAAACCACCCTTCCGCATCGGTCACGCCGCGCTTCGTATATTCGATTTCCCTGGCCGCCCTTGGCGGCGGCGAGCCAGCATGCGGCCAATAGAGATCGGCTCCCGCCGCCGGCTTGCCGCCGGGCAACAGCACGCGGCCGCGGACGATCTTCTCGCTGGCAGGCTTAATGGCCGCAGCCTTTTTGATCGCGCCGTTAACCGGTTCTAGTTTGTTTGCCGGCTTTGTCTCGGCATTTTTATTGCCTTCCACTGCGGCGCCATAAACCACGTCGCCCAGGTCTTTCGTCTCACCGGGTTCGACGGCGACGTCTTTGGCGAACGATCCAAACGGCTTTAGACCGGCGGCTGTTGCGCTGAGTTCGTAACGACAGCCGATGGGTACGTTACTGTACTCAAAACGGCCCTGCTCGTCGGTTGCGGTAGTAGGCAGCGCCTGGCCGAGATCTTCATGCGGCTTGAGTACGGCTTCAAGGGCGGCGCCGCTGATCGGCGTACCCTCTCGATCGACTAACCTCCCCACAACTCTTGCCGTGGGCTCGAGCGTAACGGAAAGCGAACCCGTCGGGTGATCAGCCAATCGCACGCGAATGACCTTGCCCAGCTTGCGCTCTTTGTGGCGGATGATGACGGTGCGAGTTTCCTCCGGACCGAGCGTGATCACGTCGAAGTTGGCGTGCAGGTTCCGCGAGACCTGTGGTTCGGACCATGACACTCCGCGGCCTTGAGTTTCAAACCCTTCGAGCGGTTTGCCGTCGCGGTCGAGCACGTTGACCGTTAGCTTTTCTCCCGGGTCAAGAGCCAGGTCGCAGGCAACCTGTTCAGTGCCAGGTAACGGATTGATCTCCTTCATGGCATGCGGCCATTTCTTGCCTGGCTCGATGGGATTAGGAAAGGTTCTGAAGCGGCCATACTCGTCCATGCCGGTGATGCTTTCAGCGCCGACTCCCGCGCGGTAGTGGCTGAGTACGGACTCGGCGCCGACAATGGCGCGGCCCGGCAATCCGACCAGCCGATAGCTGCCGTCGGGCCGGCTGACGTAGCGCGTTTCAAAACCATCCGGGGTGCGCGGTTTGCCGAACTCGGGCGTCTTTTGCGCATATTCATTCGTCCAGAACGGCAGGTAATGCAGGCGCGCAAGGACCGGCTCGCCGGTGCGCAAATCGGTAACGCGGCCCGTAATCCAAATACCGCGGTGCAATTCAATGTCAACGTCGACCGACTCCAGTCCGCGCAACTCGGGCACCTTCATATCGCGCATCAGATACGGCTGATCGTCGTTCGGCACTGCCAGTATCCGATTGCCTGCGCCCTTGGGCATGCCGACCAGACGGTAGCGGCCCTGCTCGTCGCTCACCGCTCGCAAGTACCGCGTATTGATCCAATTGCTGCCGGCGAACGTGTTACTCTCGATGCTCACCCCGGCCAGCGGCTGGCGGGTTTCGGCGTCGCGAACGATGCCCGTGATCGGCTGCGTGGGCGGCGCGACCAATTCAAACTCCGCGCCGTAGACCAGCTCGGATTCCTGCTCGGAACCGTTGAACTTCAAGGGCAACATGTCCGCCCGCCGCGTGGCCACCACAATCTGTCGATAGGCGATGGTGGGACCGGTCAACGACAGGTGGACGCGGCGCTCGCGGCCAAGGCCATGTATGCTGAACCGGCCATCGTCGCCCGTGACCACGCGCGGCGGCCAGCCGTCAAACTGCGGGAGCTCGTCGTCGAGGTGTTGCGCCGCCGTCCAGGTGAATTCGCCGCGGCGAACGGCCGCCAACCAGGCGTCGAGATTGCCGCCCTTGGCCGTGATAATGCTGCCTACCCGGACGGTGACGCCGGCAACCGGTTTGCCTTCGAGATCGACGACCCGTCCGGCGATCGGCACATCGTCGGTCACGAGCCGCAGGGTCGGTTCTTTACCGCGCGGAAGATCGCTCCACGTCACCCAGGCCGTCCCGAAACCGTCGGCTGTGGCGACGATCGATACATCTTTCCATCCGTCTATTTGCCGCACGTCAACCGTGAATTGCGACTTGCGGTACGAAATGGTGAACCGGCCGTCAGCGTCGCTAGTCGTTTCGGCCAGCGGCGGGTGCGGAATGTGCGGCTCCCAATACCAGCGGACGGCATACAGCTTCGCGCCCGCGAACGGCTTGCCTTCGGGATCGACGACTTTGCCGGTGACGGTGATCAGGTCGTCGTCCGCCGACACTGTTTTCTCCATCGGGCGCTGTTTGTTGTCGGCGGCGGGCTGACTGTCGGCCTTGGCTTTCGTATTCGCGACAGGCTCGACAGGCTCCTTGGGCGGCTCAGACTTCGCGGCCGCGGGCTTTTTGACCGCGCCTTCCACCGCGGCGCCATAAACCACATCGCCCAGGTCTTTTGTCTCGCCGGGCTCGACGGCGACGTCGTTGGCGAACCAGCCGCCACCGAGCTTCATGCCGGCGGCAGTGGCGTTGAAATCGTAACGGCAGCCGGCGGGTATATCGGTGTACTCAAAACGGCCCTGTCCGTCGGTCGTCGTGGTCGGCAACCGCTGGCTGAAATCTCCCGTCGGTTTCAGCAAGGCCTCGATGGCGGCGCCGCTAAGCGGCGTGCCCTGTCGATCGAGTAACCTGCCCACGATTCTGCCCGTCGGCTCCAGGGTAACGGAAAATGAACGCGACGGGTGGTCGGCCAATCGCACGCGAATTACCTTGCCCAGTTTGCGCTGCTTGTGGCGGATGATGACGGTGCGGGCCTCATCGGGACTGAGGGTGATCACGTCGAAGCTGCCATGTAAGTCGGGTGAGTCGGACCACGACTGCCCGCTGCCTTGCGTTTCAAAACCATCGACCGGTTTGCCGTCGCCGTCGAGGACGTTGACCGTTACCTTTTCTCCCGGATCGAGCGCAAAGTCGCAGACGACCTCTTCCGTGCCTGGCAACGGATTGATTTCCTTTATCGCACTCGGCCACTTCTTGCCCGGCGTAATGGGATTACGGTAGGTGTCAAAATTCCCACGCTCGTTCATTCCGGCGATTTGCTCGGCGCCGACTCCCTTCCGGTAATGGCCGAGCACGCACTGGGCGGCCACGATAGCGCGGCCCGGCAATCCGACGAGACGATAGCTGCCGTCAGGCCGGCTGACATAGCGGTCTTGAAAGCCGTCGGCGCTGCCTGTTTTGGCGAATTCGGGCGTCTTTTGGGCGTATTCATTCGACCGAAATGGCAGGTAATGTAGCCGGGCAATGAGCGGCTCGCCGGTGCGCAGATCGGTAATTCGGCCGGTAATCCAGATACCGCGGTGCAATTCAATGTCGACGTCGACCGGCTCCAGTCCGCGCAACTCGGGCACCTTGACGTCGCGCATGAGATACGGCTGATCGTCGTTCGGCACAGCCAGGATCTGGTTGCCCGCGCCTTTGGGCATGCCGACCAGACGGTAGCGTCCCTGCTCGTCGCTCACCGCTCGTAGTTGCCGCGTATTGATGAAATTGCTGCCGGCGAACATGTCGCTCTCGATGCTCACGCCGGCAAGCGGCCGGCGCGTTTCGGCGTCGCGAACGATTCCCGTGATCGGCTGCGTGGGCGGGACAACCAACTCAAACTCCGCGCCGTAGACCGGCTCGGATTCCTGCTCGGAACGGCTGAACTTCAACGGGAACATGTTCGACCGCCGCGTGACCGCCTCGATCTCTTGATAGGCGATTGTGGGACCGCTGAACGACAGGTGGACGCGGCGCTCGCGGCCGAGGCCGTTGACGCGGAACCGTCCGTCGTCGTCTGTCATCACGGCCGGCGGCCAAGCGTCGAACTGCGGCAGGCTGTCGTCGAGGTGCTTCACCGCCGTCCACGGGAATTCGCCGCGGCGGACTGCCGCCAACCAGCCTTCGAGATTGCCGCCCTTGCCCGTGTGAATGCTGCCCACCCGCAGGGTGACGCCGGCGACCGGTTTGCCTTCGAGATCGACGACCCGTCCGGCGATCGGGGCGTCGTCGGTCACGAGCCGCAACGTCGCTTCTTCGCCGCGAGGAAGATCTCGCCAGGTGACCCAGCCCGGCCCGAAACCGTCGGCCGTGGCGACGATCGACACTTCTTTCCATTGGTCCATTCGTCCCACGTCAACGTTGAACTGCGACTTGCGGTACGCAATCGTGAACCGGCCCTCCGCGCCGCTAGTCGTTTCGGCCAGCGGCGGGTGCGGAATGTGCGGCTCCCAATACCAGCGGACGGCATACAGCTTCGCGCCCGCGAACGGCTTGCCTTCGGGATCGACGACTTTGCCGGTGACGGTGATCAGGTCGTCGATATCGGACGACCCAGCCGCACCCGCAAGCGGGTAGCCGGGCTGGGCCACATCGTCGGCCGTGGCCCTGGCTTTCGTTTTCGCGACAGGTTCGCTCGCCTTTTGCTCCTTATTGCCGGCTCCCGCGGCAGGCTCTTTCGCCGCGGTAGTCGAGATCGGCTCGGCGTTGGCCGACGGGTGCTGTGCCAAGCCGACAAATCCGACGACCAGCGTACACGTCAGGCCGCCGACGATCACGATCGCAAGCACGAGATTTCCTGCCCGCGTGGAAAGGCTGCGCGACGAATCGACGATCCGCATCACGCGTCTGGCCAAGATCGACCGCAACGACACCATGGCGACGCCGGCCGCGCCCACGGGCGGCGACGAAAGCTCGGCGATTTCCAACAGACCGCGGGCATACGCCACGCGGTCGCCGCCGAACTGCACGACGTAATCGTCGCACACCTCCTCGGCGGCCGACTCCAGCCGGCGCGCGAGCATCCACACGAGCGGCTGATGGAAAAACAGGGCCTCGGTCAGCCGCGTCAGCAGGTTCCACCAGCCATCGCGGCGGCGCAGGTGCGCCAGCTCATGAACCAGCACGTCGCGCAGCGGCAGCGACGCCTCGGCTTCGGGCAACAACACGACGGGAAGCAGCAACCCCGCCAGGCAAGGGCTGGCCAAATACGGACTGCGACGTACCTCCGGCGCGGTGACTGCAAGCAAGGCCGCGAGCTGCCGGCAAGCCTGTTGCGCGGCAGGCTCGGCCGCCGCCCCCGCGCAGCGCAATTGACGCAGCCGACGCCAAGCCATAGCCAATCGCGCGAGAAGCAACGCCGACACCGCCAGCCATATCAGGCCGAATCCAATCGCCGCCAAGCCGAAGGGCCGAACGTGGAACGGCGATGGCTCATGGGCTTCGGCGGCCGATCGCGGCGCGCGCACGGTCACCGGCGCAGGTCGTTCTGCCGCTGGTTGTTTGGTGGGAAAAGCGAGCTTGCGCGCGCCGGCCCACCGAGAGGGACGCTCCGCATGGTGGGCCGGCGCTCGTTCCACTCGCTGGTCCCACCCTACATTTTCACCGTCGAAATCGTCGTGCGGTTCAACTTCCTGTGACCGAACGGCGGCGACGCCGAGCGGCGACGATTTGATCGGCTCATTTTCCCACGCCGCCGGCATGCGCAGCGACCAGCCGGAGACGCCGCCGCGGGCCAACAGGGCGGTCGCCAGCGGGCAGACAATCACCGCCGCCAATGTGGTGCGGTAAATGGCCGACTGCAATGCCGACCCGCGACAGCGCGCCAACCGCGCCACGGCCAGGCCCGCCGCGATCAGCAACGTCGATTGCAACAGCCAGTTGGCCGCGAACGAGACGACGGCCCGCGCGGCGTCGAGCAGGGCCATTTGCGTGTGAAGCCAATGCATGGCGGTTCCCTCACTTCTTGATGCGTCGATGGATGAGCTTGCGAATTTCCTCGATCTCTTCCCGTGAGACGTTCTCGTTCTTCAGCAGATGGGCCACCAGGCCCGACACGCTGCCGCCGAACACGCGCTGGAGCACGTCGCGCGTGGCGCTCTGCTTGAACTCCTGTTCTTGGACGAGCGGAAAGAACACGAACGTCCGCTCCTGGGCTTCGTGCGACACGGCGCCTTTTTCCTCCAAGCCGCGCAGCAAGGTCTGCACGGTGCTGTGGGCGATCGGTCCGCGCCGGTTGATGTCTTCGGTGATTTCACGGGCCGTCGCCCGCCCGCGCCGCCACAAGACCTGCATGATGACGAGTTGCACTCGGCCAAGTCGGGTTGCCGCCATGAATACCTTCTCCTTGAAACGCCCCATCGTTTATTATGCTAAATCTATCAACATAGACTGTTGGCGTCAACTGAATTCTTTTGGGCTGCCACCCCCAACAAATCTATCCACCGCGATAGCCGCCGTTGACGGGCAGGATTTGCCCGGTGATGAACGACGCCGCCGGCGAGACGAGAAACCGCGCGGCGCGGGCCACGTCTTCGGGCGTGCCCCAGCGTCCCAGCAAGCTCTCGCGCCGAGCACGCTCTTGCCAGTAGTTGCTGGCCCGGTCGCCCCAGGCGGTGCGAATCCAGCCGGGCGCCAGGCAATTGACACGCACTTCCGGAGCCAGCGACTTCGCCAGGCTGCGCGTGAAGGCCATCACCGCGCCTTTCGTGGCCGCAAACAACTCGCCGCTGTCGCCCGCCATGCCCTGCTCGGCCTGGTCCCAACCGAGGTTGACGATCGTCCCCGAACCAGCGGCCTTCATCTTGGCCCCGATCAGCCGGCTGAGCCGCATCGCGGCCGCCACGTCGACGCGCCAGAGCCGGTCCAGCTTTCTCTCGAAGGGCAGACGGGCGGCCTCGCCGGTGAGCACGTCGGCTCCGGCGTTGTTGATCCAGATGGCAACGCTGCCCTGCCAGTCCCAGGCCCGTTCGACCAGTGGCTCATGCGTCGTCTCGTCGGAGAGATCGCAGAGCGCGACCTCCGCTTGCCGGCCAACGCAGCGGATTTGCTCGACGACCTTCTGGGCGGCCTCCCGCGAACGACGGGCATGGACAATCACATTGGCCCCGGCGGCCGCCAACTCCAGCGCGATGGCCCGGCCGATTCCGCTGGAAGAGCCGGTCACGACGGCGGTTTGCCCGGTTAGTTCGGAATCCACGGTTTGAATGCCTCGTTGGGGTGCGAAATGCCCGGATTAAAGGCGTCAGGCTTCAGGCTTCAGGCTTCAGGCGCTTCGCGATTTTCCGAACGATATGCCTTCCCCTGACGCCTGACGGTGAGGGCGTGTTCCTGAACCCTGAACCCTGAACCCTGAACCCTCCCCATATAGTATCATAGGGTTATTCCCTCTTCATTGCTCCGGCGCCCTCCATGGCCACGGTCCCACATCCGCTCAAACCGTTCGAACTCAGCGACCGGCTGGAGCAAACGGCGTTCGCCTTCCGTGGCTATAACCAAACCAATTTGGGCCGCACGCCCGAATTGCTGGCGCACGCCAAGTTCGGCCCGGTGGTCGAGCGGCGCCTCCGCGAGGCAAGTGAAATCACCGGCGACCTGCTGCACGTACCCGTCGATCTCGTCCAGCGCGTGCATGCCAAACGCGAGAGCACGCTCGATACGTTCGCCGAAGACCTCGGCCTGATTATGGCCGTCGAGCTGGCGCAAATCGAGTTGCTCGAGCAATTGTTTGCCATCCCATATCGCCACGCGCGGCTGGCGATGGGCTACAGCTTGGGCGAAGTGACGGCCCTGATCTGCGGCGGCGTATACACATTGCGGGACGTGTTGCCGCCGCTGGTGGGCATGGCGCGCGAGGCCGCCGACCTGGCGCGCGACGTGACGATGGGCATCGTCTTCTCGCGCGGCAAGGCGCTCGATCTGGAGGGAGTCGAGCGGCTATGCCTCGAAATCACCACGCAAGGCCGGGGCATCATCGCCGCCTCGTCGTATCTTTCGCCCAACACGGTGCTGTTGCTCGGGCAGGGCGACACGGTCGACCGCTTCAAAACGCTGATGGGCCGCTATCTGCAAGGCGAGGTCCACCTGCGCAAGAACAAGGGCGTTTGGCCGCCGCTGCACACGCCCATTCTTTGGCAACGTTCGATTCCCAACCGCGCGGCGCTCGGCATCTATTCGGCCGGCGGCGGTTTTCACGCGCCGGTGCCGCCCATCGTATCGCTGGTGACGGGCAAGGTCAGCTATACCGATTTCAACAGCCGGGCCTTGCTCAACCGCTGGATCGACGGGCCGCAACGGCTCTGGGACGCAATCTACGAGCTGCTTTCTCAAGGCATCGAGGTGGTGATTCACGTCGGGCCCGATCCGAACCTGTTGCCTAGCACGTTCAAACGTCTCAGCGACAACGTCACCGCCGAACTGGCCGGGCGCGGGTTGCGCAACTTCGGCATGCGGGCCGTGTCGAACATCGTGGCCCGCCCCTGGCTGGCCAAGCTGATGTCGGCCCGCGCCGCCGTGCTCCGCGCGCCGTACGTCGTGCAGGTGGTCCTTGAAGATTGGCTGCTGGAGCAGTAATTCTTCGCTTCGCTGCCAACGTTCGTCCGACGCCGTTTACGCAGGCGTCTGCGCCGCCAGGGCGGCCTGGCCTAACGCGATTCCTCCGTCGTTGACGGGCACGGCGCTGTTTGTAATTGCTCGAAGCTGCGGCCGGGCCGAAAGACGCTCGCTGAGCAGCCCCCAAAGCAGTTCGTTCTGGAACACTCCGCCGGAAAAAGCGACCAAGTCGATCTTGTGCTTGCGGCAAAGCAGCTCGACCTGTGCCATCGTGGCGTCGGCCAAGGCAACATGGAACGCCGCGGCGATCTCACAGGGGTCTCGGCCAGCAAGCCTGTCCTTCACAATGGCTTGGAACAACGGTCGCGGGTCGAGGCCGGTAAACGCATAACCGGGCTGGGGCGGCGCTTGGCGGGCCTGATGCTCCAGCCATATCGCCGCCTGGCCCTCGAACGTCGTCTCGCGGGTAAAGCCGGCCAGCGCAGCCACCGCGTCGAACAGCCGGCCCATTGAACTGGAAATGTGGCAGCGGACGTCTTTGGCGACCATGGCCCGTGCGGCGTCGAATCGCGATGGAAACAAAAAGGGAGGCTTGCTCATGTCGGGCAAACGGTCGATCTCGGCCAGGTAGCCTGCGGCCGCTTGCACCGGGAACCGCGCGGCCGCGTCGCCGCCCGGCATGCGGACCGATCGCAGCCACGCGCATCGCTCGAAGCCCGTCGGCAAGCTGCCCACGAAAAATTCTCCGCCCCAGATCGCGGCGTCGGTGCCGTAGCCCGTGCCGTCGAAGGCCACGCCCAGCACCCGCTCGTCAAACAGGCCATGCTCGGCCAACACGCTGGCGACGTGCGCTTGGTGGTGCTGTACGGCCATGCGCCGCGCCGCCGGCAAGGCCGCGGCGAACCGCGTGGAGACAAACTGCGGGTGCAGATCGTGGACGACCGTTAATTCACTCGCGTCGATTTCATACATCGACAGCAGGTCGTGGACCGTTTCCTCAAAGGCGAGGCCCGTCTCATAGTCGTCGAGATCGCCCAGGTGTTGGCTCACCAGGGCCTGACCGTCGACGACCAGCGTCACGCTGTTCTTCAAGTCGGCGCCCAAGGCCAGAATCGGTTGCCGGCACGGCAAGCGGCAGACGGCGGCGGGGGCGTAACCGCGCGCCCGACGCACCATGAAAGGCCGGCCGTCGCGCACGGCCAGCACCGAGTCATCGACGCGCCGCGCGATGGGCCGCTGGCCGATCAGGAAGGCGTCGGCGATGCCGGCCAACCGCTGGCGAGCGTCGTCGTCGCGGTAGGCGATCGGCTCGCTGGAACGGTTGGCGCTGGTCAGCACCAGCACGTCGGGGGCGCCTGCCTCGAACAGCAAAAAATGCAGCGGCGCGTAGGGCAGCATGACGCCCAGCGAATCGTTGTCGGGCGCCACCAGCGACAGTTGGGCACGCGCCGGCACGAGCACGATCGGCCGGGCACGATCGGCGAGCAGCCGCTCGTGGTCGTCGGTCGGCCGCACCAACCGCCGCACCGCGTCCAGATCGCGGCCCATCAAGGCAAACGGTTTTTCTTTGCGGAATTTCCGCTCGCGCAGCGCGGAGAGCGCCTGCGGATTGCCGGCGTCGCAGGCCAGATGATAGCCGCCAATTCCCTTCACGGCGAGAATGGCGCCGGCCCTGAGCAGTTCCGCCGCGCGTGCGATCGCGGCCTGGCTCGATGGCAGGCAGGCCTCGCCCTCGATGAGCGAATAGTCCGGCCCGCACGCGGCGCAGGCCGTCGGCTGCGCATGGTAGCGGCGGTCGAGGGGGTTCTCGTATTCGTGGCGGCAGGTGGGGCAGAGCTTCCAGGCGGCCATCGTCGTATTCGCGCGATCGTAAGGCAGGCTGCGGATGATGGAATATCGCGGGCCGCAATTGGTGCAATTGATATAGGGATAGCGGTAGCGGCGGTCGCGCCGATCGCTCAACTCGCGCAGGCAGTCGGAGCACACAGCCAGGTCGGGCGAGATGCGCACGGTGGGCGCCGTTTCGCGCTGGCTCGTGCGGATCTGAAAATCATCAAAACCTTCCGCCGCGGCTTCGCGCACCGCAAAGTCGGCGATGCTTGCGGCCGGCGGCGGATTCGACCGCAACTCCTCCACAAAAGCGTCGAGATCGGCGGCGACGCCCTCGGCATGAACTTCCACGCCGGTGGCATCGTTAAGCACCCAGCCGCCGATATGGTGGTGTTGGGCCGCGCGGTAGACGAACGGTCGAAAGCCGACTCCTTGCACGACGCCGCGAATGGTAATGCGGCGAGCGGTGCGACCAGAACCGGAATTTGAAAAAGACATGAACGGCGTTAGCCGACGCGGTAGCGCCAGATGTGTGCAACGTAAACCTGACGAGTTCGCGGATTGACCTCGTAGGTCGCCGCTAACGGCGCACTAAACAGAATCCGAATTCCTGCGGCCCGCGACTCGCCTTCGTTTTCGGCGTTTGCCGCCAGCCGATGGTCAATGGCGGCCGCGGCTGCCGAAACCACGCTCCGGTCCTTAGCATCGACCCACAGATCCGTTAATTCGTCCTCGGCAGTGGGCGACCAGCGCACGTGATACTTCATGCGCGCTTTTCCCAATCGGCCATGATTTCTGCCAAAGACCGGCCTCCACCCTCCGACAGGCGCCGTTTCATTTCCTCGTCGCTGATCTGGGGCTGTGCCGCCGGGTCGTCGTAAACCGCCGGCCTGAACCGACCAATAACCTGGCCCGACGCATCGCACAGCTCAACAATGTCATCTCCAGAAAGTTTGGCCAAAGTGGATGAATCGAGCACAACGCGTTTCATATTTCACCTCCAAAGGTTCCAGCATATACGTTTACATTCGGTTTAATGCCGCGGCAATCTCGCAACGCGGGCCAGCGACGGCGGCGCGGTCCGGCGAGCAAAGCCAAAGACGCGTCAATTCATCTTCAGCGGTGGGCGACCAACGCACGCGATATTTCAGGTGTACTTTTCCCAGTCGGCCATGATTTCCGCCAACGACCGACCGCCGACCTCCGCAGCGCGTCGGTCCAATTCGTCTTCGCTGATCTGGGGCTGTGCCGCCGGGTCGTCGTAGACTGCTGGCCTAAAGCGACCAATCACGCGACCCGACTCGTCGCAAAGCTCCAGGATCTCGTAATCGGACAGTTTGGCTATCGTGGCGGCATCGAGGACAACGCGTTTCATGTTTGCCTCCGGGACACAGTTTCCTATTTAGAGTCTATGCCCGGTCAAAGCTCGCCGCAAGACGTGGTAGATCGAGGCCTGAACTTCCTGAATCCGCGGAATATAATCGCTGCCCACGACGAAGGCATAATCAACCAGCTTTTCACGCACGAAGTCGCCGCCGTCGTAGCCGGCCAGGCCCAGCGTGAGCATGCCGCGTTTGCGCGCCTCGCGCAAGGCAATCGCCAGATTCTTCGACTTGCCGCTGCTCGAAATGGCGACGGCCACGTCCGCCGGGCGGCCGTTGGCGATGAGCTGCCGCTGAAACATCAACTCCACTCCCACGTCGTTGGCGACCGCGCTTAAATTGGCCGGCTCCATGCTCAGCGAAATGGCCAAAATCGGAGGGCAGCCGTCGGGCGGCGCCACGCAATCGAACACCAAATCGTTGGCGTCCGTGGCCGAGCCGCCGTTGCCGAAGGCCACGATCGCGCCGCCCGCATCGAGTCGTTGCCGGACCGCCCGCACCGCCTCCGCGAAGCATTCGGCCTGCTGGTCGGCGAACAGCGTCCGCAGCCGATCGTCGTCGGCCGCCTTTTGCCGAATCGACGCGGCCACGTCGGCCAGCGTGTCGGCATTCGACTCCGTTTTTTGTTCGGACAGAAACGGGTAAAGAAAAGAGGCCGCGCCCACGTCTTCGCCGCCGCTTTGCCGATCGAGAAAAACGTGGACGGTCTCCCAGAGCGTGTGATACATCACCTCGGTCAGCTCTTGGTGGATGAACGGGTCGCTCGTGGCGGCGGGCAGCACGTAGTCGCCCAGCCGCCCCGGCCAGAGGCACGTCAGGGCGCCGCGCTCGCGAGCGCTCTTGAGCAACTCGTCGAGCACGACATCGCCCGCAGGAGGCGCGAAGCCCATCACGATGTCGCGCTGGCCGGCCAGCGCGGCGAGCATCGGCCGCGGCGCCACCGAAAGATCGAGGGCCGGCAGTGCCCGTTTGCCCACGATGACCGGATGGACGAACTCGACCGAGACGTGCTGGGCATCGGTGATGTGCGGACCCACGCCGACGGCCAGCAATCGGCCGCCGTCTCGGAACCGATCGGCCATCTCGCGGCACACCCGCGCAAGCTGGTCGCTGTGGCGCGGAATGTAGTCGGCGGAGATCCGATTGCGCAGCTCGAACTGCGACCGCAACAACGCCGCCACATCGTCGCTGGTCGCCATGCCGCGTTTTCCTCCGTCGCCCCAAGACAATCGCGCCCCCGTTTGATAGCATACCATCGTTGCGACAAACATGACGCTTAATCAATGCGCGATGTTGTGGGAAGTTGACATCTATCCGGCCGCGGACCAGCCCGATTTGGTCGGCCAGCGGGTGGCCGCCGACGCGGCCGATCTCGGCCTGGCCGAGCGGCTGGCCGTTTGCGCCGGACATGGCTATCTGCTGGAAGGCGAGCTGAGCGAGGCCGACGCGCGGCGGTTGGCCGCCGAACTGCTTTCCGATCCGCTTGTCGAGCGGACCGTCGTGGCGCGGGCCGGCGATTCCGTGTTGGTGCAAGCACCCGACAGTCAGGCTACGTTGGTCCACGTCCTCCCCAAGCCGGGCGTGATGGACCCCGTGGCCCAAAGCGTGCTCATGGCCATCGCCGACTTCAACCTCCGCGCCGACGCCGTGCGCACCTTTCGCAAGTATTGGCTTGCCGGAATCACCGACGACAAGCTTGGTTCCCTTTGCGGCAAGCTGCTGGCGAACGATGCCATCGAGCAGGTCATCGTAGGACCGCTCAACTTTGAGCATCTCGAGCTTGGCTCGCCGTATCGGTTTCAGCTTGTCACCGTGCCGCTGCGCGAGTGCGACGACGCGGCCCTGGAGCGTCTCAGCCGCGAAGGACAGCTTTATCTGAAGTTGGCCGAAATGCGGACCATCCGCGATTATTTCCGCGAGTTGGGCCGCGATCCCACCGACGTCGAGTTGGAGACGCTGGCGCAAACGTGGAGCGAGCATTGCAGCCACAAGACGCTGGCCGGCCGCATCCACTACCGCGACGAACGCGGCGAGCGGCAGTTCAGCAATATGTTGAAGGAGACGATCTTCGCCGCCACCGAAACGGTCCGCCGGCAGCTTGGCTCCGACGACTGGTGCGTAAGCGTCTTTCGCGACAACGCCGGCGTGGTCAAGTTCGACGACGAGCATCACGTCGTGTTCAAGGTCGAGACGCACAACCATCCTTCGGCGCTTGAGCCTTACGGCGGCGCGAACACCGGCATCGGCGGCGTCATCCGCGATCCGCTCGGCACGGGCCTGGGCGCGCGGCCGGTCTGCAACACCGACGTGTTCTGCTTCGCTCCGCCCGACACGCCGGCCGAAGAGTTGCCGCCGGGCGTGCTGCATCCCAAGCGGGTGATGAAAGGCGTCGTCTCCGGCGTCCGCGATTACGGCAATCGCATGGGCATCCCGACCGTGAACGGGGCGATCTATTTCGACCGGCGCTACCTGGGAAACCCACTCGTTTATTGCGGCACCGTCGGCCTGCTGCCGTGCGACAAGGTCCAGAAAGAGCCGCGGCCGGACGACCTCATTGTCGCGGTGGGCGGACGCACCGGCCGTGACGGCATTCATGGCGCCACGTTCAGCTCGGCCGAATTGACCAGCGAAAGCGAAAAGCTTTCGGGCGGGGCCGTGCAGATCGGCAACGCCATCACCGAAAAGATGCTGCTCGACGTGCTGCTGGACGCCCGCGACCGCGGCCTTTATCACGCCATCACCGACTGCGGCGCCGGCGGCTTTTCCAGTGCCGTGGGCGAGATGGGCGAGGCGATCGGCGCCGAGGTCTGGCTTGACCGCGTGCCGCTCAAGTACGACGGCCTCTCCTACACCGAAATCTGGATCTCCGAGGCCCAAGAACGGATGGTGCTGGCGGTGCCGGCCGATTGCTGGCCGGAGTTTTCGGCGTTGTGTACGTCGGAAGGCGTGGAAGCCACGGTCATCGGTCGGTTCGTGCCGACGGGCCGGTTGCAGCTTAAGTACCGCGACCAGCAGGTGGGCGACCTGGCGATGCAGTTTTTGCACCACGGACGTCCGCCGGTGGTGCGCGAGGCGGTCTATGCCCCGCCGCCGCTGATTCCGCAAACGCCGCCCCAAGCCGCCCGCGATTTCACGCCGACGTTGACCAGAATCCTGGGCTCGCTCAACGTGGCGAGCAAAGAGTGGGTCATTCGCCAATACGATCACGAGGTGCAGGGCGGCAGCGTCGTCAAGCCGCTGGTGGGCGTGGCCAACGACGGGCCGAGCGACGCGGCGGTGGTCCGTCCCGTGCTTTCGTCGCGTCGCGGCGTGGTCGTGGCCTGCGGCATGAATCCGCGTTACGGCGATTTCGACACCGCGCACATGGCGGCCAGCGCCATCGACGAGGCGGTGCGGAATTGCGTCGCGGTGGGCGCCGGTCCGCGGCGGATCGCCATCCTCGACAATTTTTGTTGGGGCGACACCGACCGGCCAGAAACGCTCGGCTCGCTGGTCCGCGCGGCGCTGGCCTGTCACGATCTGGCCGTCGCGCTGGGCATCCCGTTCATCAGCGGCAAAGACAGCCTCAACAACGAATTCCGCTACACCGGTGCCGGCGGCGAGCGGCGATCGATCGCCATTCCGCCGTCGCTTTTGATCAGCGCCATCGGGCAAGTGGCCGACGTGGCCCGTTGCGTCACCATGGATCTGAAGCAGCCGGGCAACCTGCTGTACGTCGTCGGTCTCACTCGCGAAGAGTTGGGCGGCTCGCACTTCAATCTGGTCGAGTCGCTTTCCGGCGGTCGCGTGCCGACGGTCGACGCCGCCGTCGCCAAGCGCACGTTCTATGCGCTGCACGCGGCCATCGACGCCGGGCTGGTGCGAAGCTGCCACGATTTGAGCGAAGGAGGCCTGGCCGTGGCCGTGGCGGAGATGGCGTTCGCCGGGGGACTTGGCGCGCGGATCGCTCTCGACCGCATACCTTCGGAAGGCCCGCAATCATCGCCGATCGTCGCCTTGTTCAGCGAGTCGAACACCCGTTTCTTGTGCGAAGTGCCTAAGGAGCGGGCGGGCGAGTTCGAATCGCGTCTGGCCGACGTGGCCCACGCGCGCGTCGGCGAAGTAAGCGGCCCGCAGCAAGTCGAGATGGTCTGGCACGGCAACGTGGTTATTTCCGGTTCGTTAGCCGCGCTGAAGGAAGCATGGCAAGCGCCGCTACGCTGGTAGGAGATTGCAAATTGATGATCCAGCCGCGCGTTCTCGTGCTCCGTGCTCCCGGCGCGAACTGCGACCGCGAAAGCGCTTTCGCCTTCGAGCGGGCCGGTGCGATCGCCGAGCGCGTCCACGTCTATCGTTTGCTCGAGCGGCCGGACCTGTTGGCCGATTACCAGATTCTCTGCATCCCCGGCGGATTCAGTTACGGCGACGACCTGGGCGCCGGTCGCATTCTTGGCAGCCAAATCCAGCATCATTTGTGCGGCGCCCTGCGCGAATTCAGAGACGCCGGAAAACTGCTGCTGGGCATCTGCAACGGCTTTCAAATCCTGATCAAGTCGGGCATGTTGCTCGACGACGATGCCCAGGGCCGGCCGGCGGCGACGCTCACCAACAACGATTCGGGCAAGTTCGAAGACCGCTGGATCGAGCTCCGCACCACAAGCCGGAAGTGCGTGTTCTTCAACGGAATCGAGTCGATGTATCTGCCGGTGGCCCACGCCGAGGGAAAATTCGTGCCGCGCGATGCGGCGACGCTCGCCGCGCTGGAGGCGGCCGGGCAACTCGCGCTGCGCTATCGACCGCGCGGCGGTGGCGAGGCCGGCTATCCCGACAATCCCAACGGTTCGGTCGGGGCGGTGGCGGGTGTCTGCGACACGACGGGCCGCGTCTGCGGGCTGATGCCCCACCCCGAACGCCACATCGATCCCACGCAGCATCCCCGCTGGTCGCGCGGTCCGCTTGCCCGTGAAGGTGACGGGCTACAAGTCTTTCGCAACGCCGTGCGGTTCTTCGCGTGAGGCGCCGCGTCAGACTTTTGCGAGCGTGGCCAAATACAGGTTCAGCGTGATGTGAGCCTGGCCTTGGTGATGGGCTTCGTGCCAGGCGATCAGGGCCAGGATGTCGCGCACCGTAAGCTTTCGGGCGGCCATGGCCGGCGGAATCTCGCCGAGCCGGTCGTCGCGGTAGGCGGAAAGCGTCTCAACCAGGTGGGCGCGCGATTCATTCAACACGCGGCGCAGCTCGTCGGCCGTGGGCGCTTGGTCGTCGGGCGTGCTTCCGCCGCGGAACCGCGGCCAAAGATCGGCAAACGCCGGCGGCCGCTGGGGATTCAGCCGCTCGGTGGCAAAAATTTCTTCGGTGATGCCGATGTGCATCAACTGCCATCCGATGTGTGCCCGGCCGGGGCCGGGCCGCCACGAGAGCGCTTGTTGCGGGTCCGCTTGCTGGCAGGCCTTGTCGAGCAGGCCGAGCGTGCGATCGCGGTTGAACTTGTAAGCGTCGACGAAAAGCTGGACGGTGGGGGACATGGCGATTTTGAAATTTTGGATTGGATTGGGCCGGACGTTGGGCCGAGCACAATCTAAACTCTAGCGCGACAGTCGGCAACGCCTGCGAGGCGAACGGCAGCGATTATGCTACAAGTCGCCGCACTGCTCAGCGCTGGCGGGCCACCAATCCAAAATCCAAAGAACTGAAGTGGACAGGTCCCTCGCGAGCTCGTCATCCGCCGGCGGCCAGCCGCCGTCTCAACGCTTTCACGGCGCGCTGGAACGGTCGCTCGACCGCGTACCGCGAGCGGCCGAGCCGGCTGCCGATCTCGCGAACGTGAGCCCGTCGAAATGGTGCAGCCTCACGACCTGCTGCTCGTCGCCGGGCAAGTCGCGCAGGGCGGCTTCGAGTTGGGCGCCGGCCTCCAGCGACTTGAGAATCTCGACGGGCGACGGCGGCCGTCGTCCGTAGGGGTGCCGCGCGTCGTCGACCGCCTGTTCGTCGAGCGGCTGTTTGCGCGACAGGTCTTGCGGGCCGTCGGGCCCCAATCGACGCAGCAGACTGGCGAGCAGGTTGCCGCAGAGGGTCATGAGCCACTGCTGATACTGCGCGATGTGGCAGCCATCGAATTGGTCGAACGCCCTCCAGGCCAGTGCCACGGCCGATTGCACCAGATCGCCCGCGGGCTCTTCGCGTGCAATTTTGCGTGACAGCCCGTGGACAAAGAAGCTGCGCATCATCGGCAAAAAGCTGGTGAGCAAGGCCTCATGCGCCTCCCGCGAGCCATGCGCCCGGTTGAGCAGCAACTGCCGCTCGTGCGTAAGCTCTTCGAGGCTCAGTCCGCTCCACCAACCATTGCCTCCGAACGTATCGCCAGCGCGATTCGACTCCGCCATGGAATATCCTCCTGTGAAATTTGAAACCGTTCAGTGCCTTACTGACTGTGCCCTGGCTTCAATCCACGGCCGGAGCCGTCGCCTTGTGAGAAATGGGCCCGCGGGCACGCAAACGTGCCCTTGAAATTAGCCGTTGGATGGAGGATGTCAACTACCCGCCCCGGCTTTTTTTAGGGCCGCCCGCGAATCTCCCGCCGTCGTTTTCGCGCGCGTGGCGCAGCGCGCTGCGCGTCGTGCCCCGCGTCCGGATCGGCCCAGCGGCGCGTGGCGTAAGCGTCCTCGCTTGCGTCGTGCGTGCTGCGTCCGCCTCGTGGTGCCCTGACGCCCCGTTGACCGCATCGGGGTTTATGCGTCGCGCGGCGGAAAGTGAGGCCCTTGGTCCCGAGGTCTCTGTAGGGAACGCCCTCCGTGGCGTTCCGCGGCCCACCGATGGACTCTCCACCTGCGATGCCGCGGAACGCCACGGAGGGCGGTCCCTACAGAAGCGGCGGCCCGGGCCGCACTTTCGGCCGCGCGACGTAGAAACAAACTGGACCGTTCGGTTGGCGCGCCGCCGGAAGATCATCGGAGCATGCAAGCAGCAACGGCGGACGGCACACAGGGTGCGCCTGCTACTTTGCGGCAACGCGGCGGTAGACTTCCAGCCCCTTGAACTCGGGCGTGAACGGCAGCGACGACGAGCTGATCGCGGCCACCCCAAGCTGAACTTTCGCCGGCATGCCGATGTCGAGCGGCGGGTAGCCGAACCATTGTTGCGCGTCGTAGCTGGCCGCCCCGTAAAGCTTGCCGCTGCGGCGCTCCAGCCGCGAGCGGAGCGCGTCGCGCTTCAGGCCGAACTGGCTGTATGTCACGCTCAACGCGCCGTCCTTGCGCTGCTCAAAATTGAGATAATCGAAAACCTGGCCATCGATGTCGACCGACGCGTGCTCCAGACGCACATAGTTCTTTTCGTCCTGCCACAGCAAGAACCCCGCGCCCAGATAAGGCCTGCGGGTCGGTACGGTCGAGGGCCCGGTGGCGGGGCCAACGCCGTCCACCTCCACGATGGCGATGAAATCGCCCTCGATGTCCTGCATCACCCGCGGAGCGTTCATCGCCTGCGGCAGTTCGATGCTGAGATCGTGGCGGCCGACGACGGTCATGCCGATCGTGCCGGCACGGTGCTCGACCGCGCAGTCGCCGTCCGGGTCGCCTCCGCGCGTAAACGCCAGCCATGATTGAAAACGGATGCGACCTGAGCTGATCGACCGCGTCGGGATCGAAGGCCGTGTCCGCATCGATCCAAAGCGTTTCCTCGAATCCCTCATCAAGCGCTGACGTTGCGAGCCTGCTTCGCGCATGATCGACGGGCGATGCGCCGCGCATTCGCCTGACGGCGAACCCGCGGAGCTCGAGCTCGTGAAGGGCCTCCTCACACTCCGGCTCAATGTACCGCATGACGGGCACAAGTACGGCGCACGAGACTCGCACGCTCTCGGTATGCACCTGCGGCGTCCATAACGCCGGTTCCGGCTCGCGTGAAAGTGGTCCCGCATGGGTCGCCGCGTGTGGCAGGCTGTAGCCAAGGCGCGCGGCCATTTCTCCCGTTCGTTCGACAAGCAACGTATGCTCGTCGGCGCGCAACTCGGCCGCGCCGTTCGCACCGTTCTCAGGCTCAGCGGCTAACACTGGCGGCGACAGCCGTTCCCCCAAGTAGGCTTCGATTTGCCCCGGCGAGGCCATCGTGGCCTGTTCATAGCCGAGCATGATGCCACCGACTTCTTTGTGCCAGAGCTCGAAGCTCGCAACGAGGCGGCACCACTGCTCCGCGAAGCCCGCGGCCCAGCTCAGATCGCGTCCGTCCACCGTTGTGGAGTTGGGCGTCGACCGCAACGCGGCCGCGAATGCGTCAATTGGGTTTCGGTGCAGAAACATCAACTTGGCGCGCCGAAAAAGCAGCCTGAGGAACAGCGCATGGTCTCCAGCGACATCGGTCGAGGTCATGCCCCAAGCGCTTGCCCGGCCCTCGCCGCCCGCCGCCCCGGAGACACCGCGCAGGAAGGCCGCCTGTGCGCGTACGAGCCCCCTAAGCGCCGCCACGCCGCCCTGGGACGCGCTCGCATCGGCCGCTGGCCCTTTGTCCGAATAACTTGCGGCTCGCAATAGTTGGAAGCTCATCGCCGAAATCAGACTTGAATCAAGCATCGGCTCGTCCTGCCAGGTCCGCGCGAGGCGTCGCTGAAACTCGCGTTCGCCCGAGCCCCAACCCGCAGCGAGGATGAACACCGGCGAGTCGTCGACGTCGCCGATCGACCGCCCGCAGCGCCGGCCGATTTCCGCGATCCTAAAGGCCAGCAATTCGGCCTTGCCGTGTCCGTTCATCGTTCCTCTACATGGCCGTGCAGCGGGTCCACTCACCAACGGCCGTCGTCCAGCTTGTCGCTTCCTCAATTGACCGCCAATACGTTGCACTTTGTACGCCCAAGGTGCTACGCCGCGAACGTGGTCCCCTCTTCAACCGTCATCGACGCTTTTTCCCGCCCCCTTGCGCCGCGCCTATGGGCGGCGACCTGCGCTTTCGCGGCTCTCCGCATGCTCATTGTCCGCGTCAACTCCGCGGACGCCCCAGAGCTCATCCTTTAGATCGACGACTGCTTCGTAATAGGCCTGACCGCGGCGAATTCCTAATCGGTGATGCCCCGTTTCAGACAGCACCCGCCGGATCGCCATAACAGTCGTTTTCTCCACCTCAGTACCATCGATCGTCAGGATTTGATCGCCCTTGCGGATGCCTGCTGTTGCGGCTGGCCCGCCCTCGGTAAGTGAGAGAACAGCGACCGACGAGGCAAATCGAGCTATTTCCATCGCGCTTAAATCAAGGTGGTCCGGGCGTGAGAATCCTTTTCCCGGTCGCAGGTACATTACGTTCTTCGGAAAATCAAACACGACAAAGTACCTCGACAGGAACCCGAGGCCGAGGGCGCATATCGGCAATCGTCCGAAAATCAACCCACGATGCACGTCGTCGCCAATTGCAAAGGCCCTGCTGCGGCCCAGTTTTACTTGAACATTTCCATTTACAAACTTCGCCTCGCGCGTCCTCCATGAGGGAATGATCAGTCGGTCGTCCGTTAGACGATCATACGTCGGCCCGTCGATTCCCCCGGCAAACATGCCGGAGCCGCCGGTGTCCACGAGGAACTCCATCGGAGGACGGTCGGCGACTGCCCCGCGCACGACAGGGCAACCGGCGAACTTGCCAGAGTTTCGATCAATCGGCACAGGGCGGCCAACAGCGGGATCCGCCGCGCGGTGAATGCATACCCTTCCCTCGTCGAAATCGATGGAAACTACCATTGCGAAGAGCACGTCCATCCCGAGGACGCCATCTATCTTTTCGTGGATGATATCCATGGCATGTCGCAAGTCGAGGCACGCGACCCCGCCGCGCGGCTGTACTTCAATCCTGTCGAAGCGCATTCGTGGTGTCTGAAACATGTCAATTTCGAGCCCTCCGAACGGGGATCGCATCACCGATCGTCTAACGGGTGCGCCAAGCTCCTTGCGATGCGCGACGTCAAAGAGTGTGCATGGGGCGCCGGTATCAAGTAGCATCTTGAATGTTGACCAGCGCCTTCCAGAGGGTGCGCCCGGCGCAGCGACCTCCATCGTTACGGGAATGACAAGTGGAGCGCCATCCCTTTCCACTGTGAATTCTGCTATGACCGCGCCGCGCCTACCTGGAGGCGCTCCGTGTTCTTCGGCATGGCAGTGCCATGGTTTAAACGCGGCGGTGGCCCAAAAGACGACGATCAGCGCCGCCAGCACATCGCGGCCTCGCAATTTCGAGCCACGCTTCGGGTAACAGTTGTCAGTCGCAGCGCTGTATCGGCGCGAAGACCGATTCCACACGGAACGCCTCCTTTCTCGTATGCACTGAGCAGGCGTGTAAACTGTCAGGCTAGCTACTTGGATTCGCTGGTCCACCGATGCTGATTCCGCCCCCAAATCCGGAATCGTACGGGCTAAATCCCGGACCGGCTCCAAAGCCACCGTAGAGCCACGGATAAAGCCACTGGGGGCTTTGCAGGTTCTCGTACATTTGTTGGATTTCCATCGCGTCTATCATGGCCGCCTCGTATTGCGAAATCTGTTGTGCGCTCGGACCAACATAAATTATAAGCGGTAGGCCGTCGTTGCCTTTTAAGATAATGTAACCTGGCGGTGGCAACCCCTCTCCCTCCAGGCCGGTGGGGTCACGGAACGTTGTGGGTGAATTACGGACGCAGCGGTCAAGGTTCGCGTCGCCGGCAGCAAACCCCTTTGGGTCCTCGCTGATCCACCGGCCCGTCGCCGGATCGTACCAGCGGTGGTACTCGCTGACAAGGCCGGTGTTCGGATCGACATGGCCGCCGGCAAAGCCGGCCCAGTTTATGACCGATGGATTGCTGTCGTAGACGTCCTGGCCAAAGACGCTGAAAACGCGGTGGTTCACCAGCGTGCCCGTGCTGCCAACGTCGTCGCGCGGGGTGCCCAAGTTGTCGTAGGCGACGAACGAATCCGTGTCGCCTTGCGTGAGCGAGTTCACTGTCCCCTGCACGAGCACGGCATCGACGCCCGCGGGGTCGAGGGCCACCAGGTTCCGCTGGATCAGGTTCTGGTTGCCGTCGAACACAAGGTCCGGCTGGGCCAACGCCGTGCCGGGCACGCCCGCCTG
The DNA here is from genome assembly GCA_035533075.1 of Pirellulales bacterium. Taxonomy (NCBI): domain Bacteria; kingdom Pseudomonadati; phylum Planctomycetota; class Planctomycetia; order Pirellulales; species Pirellulales bacterium. The sequence goes on from DATLUO010000077.1 coordinate 25,164, forward strand.
CGGGATTTCGGGCGAAACGTCGAGCACGTAATGCTCGACGTCGTTGTAGGCGCCGTCGCCGGTCGTGTCGACTTCGGTGGCCAGAAGATGATCGAACACGTCGTAAACATAATGTACGTGCTTGGTCAGCACGGCGTTGTTGTCGTAATACTCGACGTCGGTCAGGCGATTGCGATAGTCCCAGGTATACGTGGTCTGGTAGTCCGTGGCGTAATTCGTCGAGATCCGGGTGCGGACGGTGGTGTTGCCGTCGGCGTCGTGCTGATAGTTGAACGTGCCGTCGCTGGTGATCAGGTTGTCGGAGCCGGTCGAATATCCGGCGTTCGTCCTGTTGCCGTTCTTGTCGAACGAATAGCTTTCGTTGGCCGGCTGCGTGCCACCCGGCGCCGTGGTGTAGGTCGCCGACGTGAGCTGGTTCGTCTGGTCATAACCATAGCTGGCCGTGCCGTCGATCGATGCGAAGCTGGTCACGTTGTTGGCCGCGTCATAGCCGTAGCCGAAGGTATCGATCGTCGTCGCGCCCGCGTTCGACGTGT
>DATLUO010000078.1 GCA_035533075.1 Pirellulales bacterium
CGGCGGCGAGCTGCTCTCGACCACAGATCCTCTCAATCACACGTCCAGCGATGAATATGACTCGCGCTATCGCCTGGTGCAGACCACCGATGCCAACTCGGGCGTGACGCAAATCACGCTGGACCCGGCCGGCAACGAGACGAAGCTGGTCGACCCTGCGGGCAACGCGACCACGTGGACCTTCAGCCCGACGAATTTGCCGCTCACGGAAACCAACGCGCTCGGCACGACGACGACCACGTACAACCTTGATTCGCTGCCCAGCAGCATCCAGGATGCCGACGGCCGGGTCCGCGATTTCCTCTATAACAACGACCGGCAGTTGACGGCCGAGAACTGGATGAGCGGCACCACGATCGTGGCCACGATGGCTTATGGCTACGACCTGGCCGGAGAATTGACCACGGCCAGCGACCCGAACTCGGCATACGCCTTCGCCTTTAACGGCGACGGCTACGTCACGACCGTCGACAACAGCGGCACGCCCAACGTGCCGCACGTAGTACTCACGAACGGCTATGACCTGATGGGCGACCGCACCAGCCAGTCGGCCACGATCGCCGGGACGGCCGATTACCTGAACAGCTACGCCTTTAACGGCGACCAGCAACTGACCTCGGTCACGCAGCAGGACCAGAACGGCGGCAACGTGATCTCGCCCAAGGAGATCGACTACGACTACAACGCGCTCGGCCAAGTCACGGATACGTGGGCTTACAACACGCTCGGCGGCCCGCGCAGCGACGTGCTGCACGGAAAATATTCCTACGACACCGGCGACCGCCTGACCGGCCTGGCCTACACGTCGAACGCCGGAGCGACGACGATCGATAGCTTCGGCTACGGCTATGATGCGGCGAACAACGTCACCAGCTTCGCCAGCATCGACGGCACGGCCAGCTACGGCTATGACCCGACGAACCAACTTACATCGGCGACCTACACGACCGCCAGCGGCGGCCACCAACCGGCCAACGAGAGCTACTCGTTCGACAAGAACGGCAACCGGAATATGACCGGATACTCGGCCGGTTCCGACAACCTGATGACCAGCGACGGCACGTTCAATTACCAGCACGATGCCGACGGCAACACCACCGTCCGCACGCAGATCGCGTCGACCTACTCGACGCAGTACAAAAGGACCTACAGTTGGGACTATCGCAATCGGCTCACGGACGTCGAGTACTACGACAACAATGGCGTGCTGACCAAGCACGTCCATTACGTGTACGACGTGTTCGATCATCTTCTGGCCACCGAAGCCGACACCACCGGCAGCGGCACCTACAACGAGATCGAGCGTTACGTTCTCGACGTTTCGCCCGAAATCCCGGCGGCGGGAATGCCGGGCACGGCCCTCGCCCAGCCGCCGCTCGTGTTCGACGGCAGCGGCAACCTGATTCAGCGGAACCTTGTGGCGCCGAGTCCAGCGGGGGTGGACGCGGTCACTGCGCAGGAGGCGGTCTCTTCGCCCAACCAGGGCGGCGTCAACACCTGGGCGGCGGACGACAACCTCGGCACTCCGCACGACATCGTCAGCAACAGCGGCACGGTTCTGAATCACGTCGTCGACACCGTCTTTGGCGAGACGGCGTACCAGAGCAGCCCCACCGTGACGTGGTGGTCCGGCTTCGCCGGCGGTCACGTCGACCCGACCACCGGCCTTGTGAACAACTATCACCGCTGGTATGATCCGGACACCGGGCGGTGGATTAACGAGGATCCGGAGGGTTTTAATGCCGGCGACGCCAACTTGTCGCGCTACGTTGGGAACGACCCGGTCAACGCAGTCGACACGGCCGGGCTGCGCATCGACCCGTCTCCGCCCCCTGAGCCGCCCCCTCCTGACGTGCCGCCCGCGCTGACCCCGGACCAGCAGATGCAGCAGCAGGTGCAGGCGGCAAAACTTGCGCTCAAGAAGGCGATGCAGCGGGCGGAGCAGCAAAAGCAAAAAGGGCTACAGGAAATTGCGATTTGGGAGAAGCAGCGACAGGCGGAACAAGAACTCGAAAAGCTGCGGCAGCAGCAGGCTCAGCAGTTGATGATCCTGCTCGAAGCGTTGATGAAATGATGACTAGGCCTCATTAGGGCCGCCGCTCTGAGTGGCTACGCGTGGAAGAAGTACAGGACCAGATCCCACAACTGGAGCACCATCAACTCGACGCCATTCATGGCGCCAGCGAGTTTCGAAGATTCAAATACATGCCCTGCTATATATTGTTCCACTGAAACAGCCAGATGATCGACGCACTGAGAAGGTTTCTCCTATTCGTCGCCGTTTTTGCCGCGTTTTCGCCTTCGTTCGCCGATGAACCGTCGGTGAATTCCGCTGCGCACCGTTGCGACTTCGAGGCCCCGTTCGACGGTTCGCTTTTAACCGTTCCAATCACCTTCGGCAACGAAATCTACACCTTCGCGATTGACACCGGCTCTCCAGAGACGGTGTGCGATATCGCTATGCGGTTCGTTCTCGGTGGGCGACAGTCGGCGCTGATGTCGCTGCGGAAGCCATATCTGATCGAGTTCTTTCGAACGCCCGTCGCACATGTGGGCAAGCTGAACGTCACTTCCCGATCGGGCGGTTTCGTATGCATGGACATGAGGACGCTCCGCGAGCAAAACCATGGACGTATTTGTGGCCTGCTGGGAATGTCGTTCTTGAAGGACCACGTGATCCGGCTCGACCCGGAAAAACACCGTCTATCCTTCTTGCACTCCGCGGGGCCGCATCCGGGCACGGCCATTGCGATCAAAGACGTCGATGGCTGGCCCACCGTCAATGCGGAGATTCCAGGACTCGGTCCGGTCGATTTCATCATCGACACCGGATGCATCGGAAGCGGCAGCGGCACTCTTTCGCGCGACAGTTTCAAATCGCTACGACAATTAGGGCTCATGCAGGAAGTCGGACGGGGCGTCAGCAGCGGCGTCGCTGGTGTGTCTGAGTTTCAACTCGGTGCCTTAGATTCGCTCAGCCTCGGGCCGTTCAAGCATTCGGACGTCATTCTCGCCACGGAGGACGACGAGAGGCCCAACGTTCTTGGTCTTAACTTTTGGTCGCGGTACGTCGTAACCTTTGATTTTCCGGGACGAACGATGTTCCTGATTCCCGCCAAGTCTCGTGAAAAGTTTTTGGACATGGATGTGAGTGGCCTTTCTCTTTCGCTTGAAGCCGGTCACGTCGTCGTGAAGGATGTCGAAGCCGGCGGTCCCGCGGCGCTCGGCGGTGTGCGAATTGGCGACGCCATCCTTTCCGTAGGCTCTTGCGATGCGACGAAGGCGCCTTTCGCGGCGGTTACGCGCGCATTTTGTGTGTCGGGACGGCGGCTGCAGGTTTCCATCTCCCGCGGTAAGCAGCGTCTGTCGCTGCTGCTGGAAATGGACCCGGAAAAGCTGCCATGTGGGAATTGAGTTATTGGGCAGCTACTGATCCCTGCGCGAAGAAGGTGGAACTTTTTAGATGCTTAATCCGGCCTGAGCAAAGAAGGCCTGGACCGAATGGCACTGCCGTATGGCGGGCAAGGACTTGCGCCGACGGTCGCTGGCGACGCGCCGCCCTCGGGGCGCATCCGCATCGCGCCGGCACGCGCCGCGCGATGGGCCGAGGACGGCAGCGCAGGACGGTCGCGCCGGCGCGCAGCGCCACCCCGCCCGCGTTTTGGCACGTGCCAAGGCGGTTCGATTGGCGCGCGTCAATGATGCCAAAGAACAGACCGCTTCCTCCCGGGCCAGCGAGTAAAAACTAGGCGGCCGCTCGCGTCGCCGGGGAAAGCGAAGCAAGACACCCAGCCTTTTGCCAGTGGCGCGCACGCGGTCGTTTGGGCGGTTTTTGAGCGAAGCGCGCGGGTGGATATGGCCGAATTGAGGGCGGGAAAGAGGGGTGATGCGCTCCGCGCACGCGACCGGCT
>DATLUO010000079.1 GCA_035533075.1 Pirellulales bacterium
ATCTGTCGCAGAACCACCCCAGATTGGTGGATCTCGGCGGATCGAGCGGAAAGTGACTGCGCCTGGCCCCGGCCATCGATCGTGACGTCTACTCCATCGACAGAAAGTGCCGGCCATCCACCCCGTCGATGTCATATCGGCGCGATCGACCTCTCCCATGCCGCCGGAGGCCGGCGAGGGACACGATTGGATAGCGGCCGGCGATTTTTGGTTCCCGGCAGGAACCGGCCATGAGCCGACGAATCCTAGCTCGGAAATCGACGGGCAAGCGCCGGCCTTCTTCGGAGGGTTGTGATCGACCGTTGCCTCCGTCCCCGGCACGAGCAGGCCGCCGCAGGCCGAGCAGAACTTGCTGTCAGCGTTGTTTTCGGCGGAGCAGGCGGGGCAGGTTTTCATGGGTCAAGCGCAACGATTCCGAGAATGGATCGGGAGGTCGCGCGTCAATGCGTCTTGGGTCGTCGTGGCTTGGGTTTGCCGTTGGCTGGCTCCAATTTGAGCTGGAGAATCTTCGTCAGCCGATCAATAACGTCGGAGGTCAGCATCCGTTGTCCGGTCAGGAACCCGGCCAGCGTGTCCAGATCGGTCCCGGCGCGGTCCGCCAATTCATCAAGGAGAATCTGGCTTGCATGGACTGCCCGCCGCAAGGCGCCGCTGTGCGTGGATTCCTGCGCCGCGTCACAAAGACGCTGATGCTTGGCGGCCAGGTCCGGCAACTCCCTGGCAATCAGTGCGCGATCCTTGCGCAATTGGTTCAACTGTTCGGTGGTGAGATCAGTCGTTGATCGTATTGCTTTGGTTCGCTTCATGGTCAAGCACAAATTCAAAATCCTCCGGCGTGACATCATGCTCGGGCAGGTGCGCGATAATCTCGTCCGTCCAGAGGTAGAAATTCATCGCTCAACTCGCAGGTGCCCCCGCGAGAGCTGAATGCATTGCTGGCGGCGATTCGTCACGGATGACAATGAGCGCGTGCTCGATCGCCAGTATAGCAGAGCGCGCGCAATGGGCGAGGCAGAGTTTATGGGGGGAAAGGGACATTCTACTTTTTCGACTTGGAGCGACGCCTCGAATGAAAAACCAGAAGGGGGCCGAAGCAAGACACCCATGGGGGCCGAAGCAAGACACCCATCGTTTACGCGCGGGAGCGGGGACCAAGCAAACGTGGTGAGGGATCCGGCTACGGCGCGGGGTTGGCCCGGTTCCGCTGCGCCCTCAGCCGAGGGCCTGACCAAGGCTGAGCCGCCCGGTGGCCCCGCGGCCCGCGCGGTGCGGTTCCCGCGGAGTTGCGACCGGTTCTGGATCCGCTGGCGATCAATGGCGAGGCGTCGCTCGGCACGCTGGCTTGCGTTGGTCGCTCGCTTGCACCGCGCGGTGGAACCGTCTGTCGAGCAACGCGTTAACGCCTCGCCCACACGTGCCGGACGGCCTCCGGAGTGTCGGCATGTTTCCCGGCCCTTATCGAGGCCTTCGGCCCGGCCCTTTTCCATGCCGACGCGCTCGGCGGTCGCGATGAACCGGAACCGCCGGATTGAGGTCATCTTCTCGCGCGACCTTTTGTGCTCCGACCCCACGGCGCGATCACTCCCCGAGGCAGCCCAGGTGCGGGGGGCGCGTGCGTGCTGATATAATCGCAGTGTGGCGACCAATGACCAACCATCCGACGAACATCAGGTCGGGATCACCAATGCGCAGGAGAACAACCCTGATGCGACAATCGCAGATCTCACGCGCCGCATGAATGGCCGTTTCGCGGCCGGGGAGTATGCGGAGGCCGCCGACCTTGCGTTGCAAATCACCGCCCTGAGCAAAGACGAACTTCGGCAAGCGTTCGAGCAGTATGAGGTGCGGGTTCTCTACCTCGACCACGAGGCGTTCGGCATCTACGCCGATCAGATCGAACCGACCTACGATACGCTCGTCGATGGTCCGACCCCGGCGGTGTTGGCGGCGGCCACGGAATTCGGGAAGCGACACGCACAGGAGATGGTGCTGATCGCAAAGAAGGTATTCTCGGTTGACCTTTGGTATGCACAGGTTCATAATTCACATGCCAAAGTTATGAGTAGCACACGTTCCATTGACGACTTGATTGGGGCCTTCAACGCCCAGGCCCAGGCGGAGGGTCGATACGATAGCCGGACGTTCTGGGAGGTGCCCGCACGCCCGGGCTCGATCCACGATATCCCGGAAACGAACAAGTCCAAAGAATATCTCGCATGGTTTCGCGCGCGGAGGCTCGCAAAGCAAAGCGGTCGCGCCCGCTCCGGGCTGAAAGCAGATTCGCAGAACATTGCTTGCGACCTCGCTGACCAGGCGACCGGTGAAGCACACATGGAACCGGCCATTGAGAAGCCGTGAAGCACGTTCGTTCGCACGGTGGCGAATGAACCGCCCAAGTAGGATGGGCCGAACCAAGACGCCCATCGTTTACGCGCGGGAACGCGGACCAAGCAAACGTGGCGAGGGATCCGGCTGCGGCGCGCGGTTGGTCGGTTCCGCAGGCCCCGCAGCCGAGGGCCTGACCAAGGCTGAGCCGCCCGGTGGCCCCGCGCGGTGCGATTTCCGCGCACTTGCGAGCGGTTCTGGAGCGGCTGGCGATCGACGCCGAGACCTGGCTCGACACGCTGGCTTGATTTGCCCGCTCGCTTGCACCGCGCGGCGGATCGTGTGTCGAGCACGGCATTAACGCCTCGCCCACACTTGCCGCACGGCTTCCGGACTGTCGGGATGTTTGACGCTGGCCAAAATCTGCCGCAACAAGTCCGCGTCTTGGATCTGCCGGACTTCGGGCATGAGCGCCAGCCCCGCGGCGGCGCCTAAACAAAAGCGACGCGCGCGTGTCGCTATTGTTAAGCAGCGCGCCGCGCGCGGCGCTTTTGCCCGCACGCGCCAGCCGATCCGTGGAGCCTGCGCTCAAAGTGCTCAAAGACCGAATCGCTCAATTCGGCGGAACGGCATCCCGGCGCGCCGGGATTGCGTACAGAGGATTGGCCGCGCACCTCGTTGGACGCGACAAACGTGTCGCCTGTGCTCGGGTGAGACCCGGTCGGGCATGTGCAAACTCATCAAAAATCGACGAACCTTCCGGTAAGACCGTACTCAATTTTTGTTCCGATGGTAAGTATCGTTCTGTAGACTGCGAACGTGAACCTCCGCCCGGCAAGCGGGCGGCATCCGGTCGGAACAAAACTGGCATCAGTACACGCTCGTCGGCCGCGAGTTTTTGCGCAGGGCAGGGGGGAGGAGCCGATGAGCGATGAGTGGCCCGGTCTGAATACCGGCCACAATAGGGCAGAGGACGATGGCTTTCCTCACCCGGAGCGCGACGGCTAGCCGGTGCGATTGAGCAGTACTTGCCTTACCCAGTCACGGAACTGCGCGACGAGGGCCGTCGTATCCGTGCGCCCCAATTGGGCCAAGACAGGAACCAGGTCGGCGCTCGCCAATCGCGGCAACGAGAGGCTGTGGGTGCGGACCTGGTAGACGCCGGCTTCGAGAATGTTAAAGGTCAAGCCTTCGCAGGTCGCTCGCCACACTTCGGGCACTCCTAAGGCCGCATAAATGCTCATGCGGTCGAGCGAGCTGTGCGTGAGATCCACTTCGATGGCAAGATCGGGGGGCGGATCGACGCGCAGATCCAGACGCGTTTTGCCCGCAAGCCGTCCCGCGTTTGCGATCCAATAACAATTATCGGGTTCAAGTCCCCGGCTTTTACGTCGCCGCCGCAAGGTGACGGTACGCCCGGGCTCGCACAGCAGTCGTAGCTCCTCAGTGACTACATCGATAAATCTTCCCAGTAGGTAAGCGGACTTTTCGTGTTCCCAGAGCGGGCTCATGATTTCCAGCATCCCCCGATCGTAAGTGAGCCGGAACCGCCGCCGTCGCTCGAAGGCACGCAGCAGCCGCGTGTACGTGCCCCAGTCGATGTCGTGGAGCACGGCTGCCGGCTTGACACTCGATGGGGCAGTAGACATGAATCGGTCCTCCGCGGAAAGCCAGGGCACGGCACTCAAGAGTATTCTACCGCAAAGGAAAACGCAAAGCGGTGACGCGCCTCATGCCGCCGCACGGAACCGAGGTATCTGGGCTGCCGGCCCACCCACCTTCGATTTCAGCAGGTCGATCAACGCGCCGACGGTCCGGTTTTCGGTCAGCTCGGCATTCGTCAGCCGCACCTGAAAGCGCCTCTCGACGCGCATCAGCAGGCTGACGACGTCCACCGAATCCAACGCGAAATCCTCGGCCAGCACGGCGGCGTCGTCCAACGCCTCCAGGCTCCGGCTCGTTTCTTCCTCGAAAAGGGTCTTCAGCACATTGCGGATTTCTTCTCGGTTCATGGTTGAGGCGAATGGTTGATGGGATGTCCCGGACATCTTCAGCGGTTAGTTAGCAGTTTCCGGCCTTCGCCGCAACGCCAGTAATCGGTGTTGACACAAAGGGCCACGGAGAAGAACCTTCAACTTGCTCCATTCAGCCCTGGTCGCTCCCTTATCGTCACGGTGGTCGTCGCCCGTGTTGGTGCCCGTCTTTGTCGCAGCCCTGTCCCTCGGCGCCGGCCCCGCGACGCCGAGCTTTGGCCCAACGTGGCCGGTCAGCGCCGCGCCACCGCCCGCCGCGACCGAAATCAACGCAAAGAATTGGCAATGGCGCGACGGTTACTTGCAGCCGGCCGCGCCGGCGGTCCCGGCCGCACTACCGCCGCTGCCGCCGTACACGGCGCCGGCCGCGGCGCCCCTTCCGGCATACGACGAAAGCGTCGCTTATTACGACCCCTTCACCCGCCAGCTCGCCTTTGGCAACGCCGGCTTTCAGCCCTATCACCTGGGCTGGTATTTCTATGACGAAGTGCCCTATATGCCGACCTCGCCGGTGCGCGGCGTGAGCGGCTCGTTTCAGGACGTGCAATACAACGCCTGGGCGCGTTATGCGCGGCTGCTCGGCCAGCGTCATCTCTTGGCATGGACCGGGGCCTGGAACTCGTCGTGGTGGACCGGCCCCTCCGGCGTAAACTTGCCGCCCGACGCGGAACAGCTCGTCTCCGATTTTCAGATCAGCTCGCTTTATGCGGGGCGCTGGAACTGGCAGGTGGGCGCCACGCCGCAAATCGACGCCGATTTTCGCCGCTCGCTCGATCACAACGCTTATATGGTCGATGGCCGCTTTGTGCTGTTTTATCAGGCCCGGCCCGACCTGCGCCTGGCGGCCGGCATGGCTTATTGGAACCGCGTCCACGGCATTCTCATCCCCTACGGCGGCCTTATCTGGTCGCCCGACGACCGCTGGGAATTCCGCCTTTTTTTTCCGCAAACCCGCATCAGCCGTTATTACGGGAACGTGGCCGGCAAAGATGTTTGGACCTATGCCACCCTCGGCTATCAGGTGCAGGCCTGGCAAGTGACCATCCAGGACCAATCGTCCGCCAAAACGCGGATGCAAATGAGCGACGTGCAATTTCTGCTGGGGGCATCGGCGGCCGCCGGCAAGTGGACGGCCTTTATCGAGGGAGGCCTGATTTTCGACCGCCGCGTGCTTTTTCGCAGCCACGCCCCGCCATTTACCATCAACGACAACCTGATGCTGCGGGTCGGTGCGCTCTATTGACGCCATTCATCTTGCCGCAACCGGCGAAAACAGGTATTTTCCCGCTCTTATTCTTACGCACGCCGCAACATGGATGTCCGCATGCCGAAGCGCGAGTCATTCCCGATGGAGAAGTTGGTCGATGGCTTACGTCAGAGCAAGCTGGTCAAGTTCTACGAGCAGCTCAACCAACGCTTCAACTCCGTCCATCTCAAGGAGTTGGCGGTCGCTTCGGTGGGGGCGCATCGCGAGATGCGCGTGGGCCACCACGACCTGATCAATTTCGGATTTGACAGCTTTTTGGGGCTCGACCAGCACCCGCGAGTCAAAGAGGCGCTGGCCCGCGGCGCCGACCGGTGGGGCACGCAGTTTGGCGCGTCGCGGGCGTTTGCAAGCTGCCAGACCGAGGTCGAGCTCGAAGGGAGAATTGCAAGCTGGATCGGCACCGAGGCCGCCTTGATCTATCCCTCGGTGACGCTGGCCAACCTGGGCGCGCTGCCCGGTCTGGTCGAACCGCAAGATCTGCTCGTCGTCGACGAGTACGCCCACAATTCGATCCTGGAAGGCACGAAGCTGGCGCGCGCCAACGGCGTGCGAGTGGTTTCTTTCAGCCATAACGACCCCGGCGATCTCGAACGAGTGCTGCAGGCGTCGAGGCCCTATCGGACGGCGATCGTGGCCATCGACGGCGTGTACAGCATGAGCGGCGCCGTCGCCGACATGGCCGGGCTCGATCGAGTGGCGAGGCGGCACGACGCCGTGTTGTATATCGACGACGCGCACGCCACGGCCGTCATGGGCGATTGCGGCCGCGGCACCGTGTTCGACGCCCTGGGGAGCTACGACAACGCCATCGTGGTCGGTTGCTTCTCAAAAGCCTGTTCGGTTTTCGGGGCCTTTGTGGCTTGCTCGCGCGACCTGCAGCGCCTGCTGAAGATGCGGTCGACGACGTACATTTTCGGCGGCCCCGTGCCGCCGCCTTACCTCGAGGCCATCGCGGCGGTGATCGACCTGCTTTGCTCGGACGACTACACCGCCTTGCGAAACCGGCTCGACGAGAACATCGACCGCGCCGTCCGCGGCCTGAAGGAACACGGCCTGGTATTGCTGGGCGGCCAATCGCCCATCCTGTCGGTCCTGATTGGCGACGAGGAAGACACCTTTATGGCCGGCAAGTTCCTCTTCGACCGCGGCTATTACGTGCAGTCGGTCACCTTTCCGGCCGTGCCCTATCACGCCGGCGTGCTGCGCGTGCAAATCAACTCGAATCACACCCGCGAGGCCATCGACGGGCTGATCGACGCCTTCGGCGAATTAAAGGAATTCGTCGGCCTGCCAACGGCGGACGACGCAGCCAGTCGGAGGGCGGCGCGGGCCGCATAGGCGGGCCTGCGCCCCAGCATGGAATCTGACGCCGCCACACGACGAACACCACACAATCCCATGAAAGCTCGCTCTCCACGCGCGTCGACGATCGCAGTCTGTTGCCTGACCCTGGCCGGTTGGGGCGCCTCGCCGGCGCGCGGTCAGACCGTTGTAACCGAGGAGCTCCGCGAGTTCGATATCCTCGTGAAAGACAAGCCCGCGGGCAAGAACACCATCCGCATCAGCGATCTCGACGACGGAACCACGCGCGTCGCCACCGAAGTCGACGTCAAACTCAACTACCTGGTGTACGTTTATCGCTACGAGTTTCGGGGCCGGGAGACGTGGCGCGGCGAGCGGTTGCTTTCGACCGAAAACCACGCCACCGACGACGGCAAGACGTTCGAAGTCCGCGCGCAGAGCGACGCCGGAGGCTTTCGAGTGCAGGCCAATGGCCGCAGCCGGGCGGAGCCGATCATCGACATGACCACCAATTACTGGCGCGCGCCCGACCTGAAACAGGACCGCGGGTTCGCCTTCATGAACGCCGACCGCGGAACCATCCATCGGGCCAAGGTCGAGCGGCTCGCCCCCGAGTCACTCGCGCTCGGTCCGCGGTCCGTGGCCTGCTCGCATTATCGCTTCAGCGGCGACGTGCAGGCGGAGCTGTGGTTTGACGGGCAGAACCGGATCGTGCGGCAGAAGTCGATCGAAGACGGCTACCCGACGGAACTGCGGTTGACGCGCGTCACTCGCGAGACGCCCGTTACCGCGCAACGCAGTCCGCCGCGCTCCTCGTTGCGCTGAACTTCACACGCCATGCTCAACTCGAAGGCAACCTCACGCTCCGGCACCGGCTCGTTCGAGCTGACGGTCTTCGCTTACGGCGCCGCCAGGCTGTCGATGGCGGAGTTGGCCGACCTGCGGCAGCGGTCGATCGAGCGGTTTTCAGCCCAACTCCGGCCCCAGTTGCTCAAGCACAGCGACGAGCAGACGCTGGCCGCGGCGGCGGCCTTGGACCGCGCCGTCGGGCAAATGCCGTGGTGCGAGTCCTTCGCGGAGTGGGCCGTCGTCTCGGCGACTCAATACCTCGGGCGCACCGCGTTCGCAGCCGTGATCGCCAAGTACCAGAACGATGGTCCCTGGGGGGTATCGGTCCAGGTTATTCCTCACACCAGTCCCCATGCCCTGGCGAGTACGCTTAGCCTGGCGCTGGCGAGTCACGGGCCTTGCATCGGCGCCGGGACCGCGCCGGGTGAAGAGCGGCACGCGCTGCTCACCGCGGCCACGCTCCTGGAGCGTCCTGAGGTTGCCGGCGTGTGGGTGGTGTTCAGCGGTTGGTCGCGCGGGCCTGCCAACGGGTGCGCCGACGACTCGCACGGCGGGCCTTGCTGTCTGGCCGCCGTGCTGGCCGTCGGCCGCAATCGGTCCGCCGCCAGCCAGAGCGCGAGCACGGTCGGTCGCATCGACATTCGGGCCGCCGCGCAACCTGCCAAGCCGAGCGGAGCGGGCCAACCGGCGCCGGCAAACCTTACCGAGTGGTTGACGGCCCCGGCACTCTCGGAGCGACCTGCCGTCGGGGCGGCTCAGGTATTTGCCAGCGGCGGAATCTCGCTCGGCATCGAATTCTTCGGCGCGCCGGGCCGGCGCCACGCCACGCCCGCGACTCTATTGGGGCCGCACGCCCGGTTTTCGGCGGCCGTCCAGCGCCATTCCACTTGAGGCCAAACCCGCGCGAACCGTCATGATCGACCGCCCGCAAATCTGGATCACCGGCGTCGGCGCGCTCTGCGCGCTGGGCACAGGCTTTGACGAGATTTCCACCAACCTGCTGGCCGGCAAGAGCGGCATCCGCGCCGTGACCGACTTCGACGTGGCCGAGCATCCGTGCCGCATCGCCGGGCAAGTCCAACCACCTCCGCCGCCGCCCATGCTCGACGCGGCCCTCTACGAGCGCCTGACTCCGCTTGAACAGTGCATGGCCTCGTGTTGCCTGCAAGCGCTCGTCGACGCCGATCTTTGGGTGCGACGGCAGGAGTTGAGAATTGGCCTGATCCTCGGCGTGGCAGCCGAATGGATGTCGCGCTGGGACTGCGATTCGCGCCGGGGCGGCCGGTTGATCTGCCAGCCTAACGCCGGCCGGCGCCCTGCGATCGAGATGACGCTCGAACTGCTGGGCCTCGCCTGCCCGGCGATCACGGTCTCGGCCGCCTGCGCCAGCGGAAATCAGGCGCTGGGGCTGGCATGCCATTGGCTCGAAACGGGCTGGGCCGACGTCTGTTTGGCCGGGGCCTGCGACATGGGAGTTACGCCCTACTCCATGGCCAGTTTTGGCAACCTGCGCGCTTTGTCGCGGCGCAACGATGAACCGACCGCGGCTGCCCGGCCCTTCGATGCCGATCGTGACGGCATGGTGCTGGGAGAAGGCGGCGCCGTGTTCGTCCTCGAGCGGGCGGACGATGTCCGCACCGGCGGTCGCAAAGTCTACGCCGAATTGTCGGGCGTGGGAATGACCAGTGACGCCCATCACCTGGTCTCTCCCAATCCCGATCCGACGCAGGCCGTGGCGGCCATCCGCCAGGCTCTGAGCTACGCACGTGTCGACGCCGCGGACATCGATTACATCAATGCACATGCCACGGGCACGCCGGTGGGCGACGCCTGCGAGGCCCGGATGCTGCACGCCGTGCTCGGCCCGCACGTTGCCAAGACCGCGGTAAGCTCAACCAAAAGCGTCACGGGGCATTTGCTTGGCGCGGCCGCCGCCATCGAGGCATTGGCCTGCCTGACCGCCATCCGGCACGGCGCGCTTCCGCCCACGGTCAATCTCGACCGGCCCGATCCCGAATGCCAGTTGGATCACGTCGCCAACACCGCCCGCGAGCAAAAAGTGCGGGTGGCAGTGTCGAACTCGTTCGGCTTCGGCGGCCACAACACGGCGTTGGTGTTAAAAGCCGCTTGAGAGGCCTGGCTGCGGTGAGCAAGAGGATGTCGACGAGGCAGGGCAGGGGAGGGGCCGAAAGAATTGCTTCACCGCAAGGATTTTCAACAGAAGCAAACGAAGGAAACGAAGCAGGAGCAAGCGATCCGATCGGGTGGGTTCGTGCAGCAGCGACGCTTTGCCCTCTTGGCAACTGTTCGATCCTGTCTCCCAATCTTCGTTGCCTTCTGTTCGTGTTGGCCTTCTCATCCATCCTGATTCGCGCCAGGCAGGATCATCCGAGACAGGCCGTCCACAAGCTTTATCTCGTGGAAATTCAGCACAAGCCCGAGCGGCACGTCAAGCAATTTCATGTGGCTCAGGAGTTGCGCCTTGTGGACGGGCAATACTTCCTGAACGGCCTTGAGCTCCAGCAGCAGCACCCCGTCGACAAGGAGGTCGAACTTCAACTCTTCGCTGAACACGAGGCCCTTATATTCGATCCGGACGTGTCGCTGGTTGACTACCGGGATGCCGCGGAGTTCGAACTCTCGCAGCAGGCATTTTTCGTAAATGCTCTCCAACAGCCCCGGCCCCAAGATGCGATGCACTTCGATCGCTGCTCCGATTGCCTCCCGGCTCAGTCTGTCGGCTTTTTCAAATACGGCATGCGTTACGGCCACTCCTTTTTGAACAGAAGGTAACAGAGGAAACAAAGGACAAGCAGCCAGCCAATCTAGCACGGTTTTGTTGCCGCCGCACTTCGACTTTGCCCTGCTGTCCTTCGTTTCCTTCGTTGCCTTCTGTTCAAAATGGTTTTCATGCCGGACTCGTCCCAGATCAATTTGTGAATGCGGTTCGGGTCGCGGGACGTCGGAGGAAAAAGATCGATGACCAAGACGTGAATGCCCTGCCCGAGAAAATCGTCCGTTTTCTCAGGGCAGACGCTAGCTTTCTTCACCTGGATCGTAGCCGGCCGCGGGAGACGGCGAAGGGCAGGGAGGGGCAGGGGGCGTGCCCTGTGGTCCCCTGCCCTTCGTAGCGTGAGCTAGGCTTGTTATATTGTCGCGCGCCGGAAACGGCGGGACCGGATCGCCGTTGGCGGCCGGTAACGATCGTCCACAAACCGTCAGGCTGGAAAGCCTGACCTACCTCCATGCAATCCTATGATCTGGCGATGATCGCCGTGCTGCTCGGGGCAACGCTATGGGGCTTGTACAAAGGCATGGCCCGCCAGGTCGCGTCGCTGGCTTCGTTGGCGGCCAGCTATTTCATCGCGCTCCGCTTCAGCCCCGTCTTGGCGCCGTACCTCGGCAAGCAAGAACCGCTGAATCGTTTCCTCGCCATGCTGCTCATCTATCTGGCGACCTCGCTGGCCGTCTGGTTGATGTTCCGCAAGATATCGCAAGCCATCGACCGCGCGCAGCTCAAGGAGTTCGATCGCCAGGTGGGCGGACTGCTGGGCGCGGCCAAGGGCGTGCTGCTCTGCGTGGCGATCACCTTTTTCGCCGTCTCGCTTTCGGTCCGTGGACGCGACGCAGTGCTCGCCTCGCGGTCGGGCGTCTATATCGCGCGGCTCTTGCAACAGGCCGACCCCATCATGCCCAAGGAAATGCACGCGGTGCTCGATCCGTACTTGCACCAGCTCCAGCGGCAACTCGATCCCCGCGGCGCGCGCAGCGTGCCGCTGGGAACAGGCAGCTTCGAGCGGTCTCATCGCCCGATGGTCGCTCGCTGACCACGCCTCTAGCACCTACCACCGAAGCCGTTCTCCCGATCTGGAAGCGGGCCGACTGTTTGCGGCTTTCGGGTTCGTTGGCACATTCGTTGCAACCTCCCGGCGAACGGAAGCTTATCGACCAATCTCCGGAGGCGTAGGCCAGCGTTTCTGGTGGTAAGGATATGCGATGCTCAACGTCTACTTCGAAAATGTCATCACGCGCCACCGCAAGCGGCTGGCGCCCGTCGCCCGGCTGAAGATCCTGGGTACTTCTTTGCTTGACGCGCAGGATACCACCCTGGCTTTCTACGAGGGCGGTTTATGGCGAGTGGGGGACGAGCACTTTTTTGTGATCGGCATGGAGTCGCCGACGTTGATCCACTTCGAAAACGCCGCAGTGCAGTCGCCCGCGATCGGCCCCTACCATCCGGCCTGGCTGGTGAACGGCGCGATTCGCGCCGGCGCGTCGCAGGAGTTGGCCCTGGCCCGACTCGACGAGCACAGCGGCGCCTGGCACGTGTATGCCGACCGCACGTTCTGGTCGGCGGCGGTGTTTCTACCGGCAGCTTGAGAAGGGTTCAGGGTTCAGCGTTCAGATGAGGGATGAGGGATGAGGGATGAGGGATGCGGAGAGCGATCAGAAGGACGGTGCGTCGAACGTTTGCGTCGGGTGCCGGGCAGTCTGAACCCTGAACCCTGAACCCTCGATTTGCAGATCCCTCGGGAAAAACCGGGCGTCCAACCGAACATAAGAAACATTATCGGACGTTGCCGGGACCGTGGAAACAGGGCCCATCAGCGGCCGACCTCGCCGCGTTGCCTGACGCCTCGCGCCTCACGATGCCGGCGACTCGATAAAGGCCCCGATGCGCCGGAACTTCTGATACCGCGCGGCGAGCAACGAATCGTTCGGCTGGCCGATCAGCTCGCGAATGCTCTTGATCAAATACATCTTCAGCCGGGCCGCCATCTGATGATGGTCGCGATGCGCGCCGCCCAGCGGCTCCTCAATCGCGTCGTCGATCACACCCAGCCGCAGCAGATCCTTGGAAGTCATTCGCAACGCCTGCGCCGCCTGCTCGGCGTACTTGGGGCTTTTCCACAGGATGCCCGCACACCCTTCGGGGCTGATCACCGAGTAGTAGGCGTGCTCGAGCATCGCCACTTTGTCGCCCACGCCGATCCCCAGGGCGCCGCCCGAACCGCCCTCGCCGATGACGACGCAGATAATCGGAGTGGGCAGTCGCGACATTTCCAGCATCGAGGTGGCGATCACCTGGGCCTGGCCGCGCTCTTCGGCGCCGATGCCGGGATAGGCACCCGGCGTATCGATGAAGCAGATGACCGGCATGCGATATTTGGCGGCCAGCTTCATCTTGGCCAGCGCTTTGCGATAGCCCTCCGGATGAGCGCAGCCATAGTTGCACTCCTGCCGCTCTTTGAGCGTCTTGCCTTTCTGGTGGCCGACGATCAGCGCCTTGTATTGATCGAGCTTGCCGAACCCGGTGAGCATCGCCCGGTCGTCGCCGAAGGTCTTGTCGCCGTGCAGCTCGACGAACTCGTCGAGGATCAGGTCGAGATAGTCTCTGGTCCGTGGGCGGTCGTCGTGCCGGGCAACTTGCACCGTTTCCCAGGCGCCGAGCTGGCTATAGACGCGCTTTTTGGTTTCGGCCAGTTCGCGTCGCAAACGCCGGACTTCTTCCACCGAATCCGTCGAGCCGTCGGGCTGCGTCTCCAGCTTGGCCAGGCGGGTTTCCAGTTCGTCGATGGGCCGCTCGAAGGCGAGCCGGTGGTGCATGGTGGCCATAGAAGTCCGAGAATCAAAGGGTGAATTCATCCCCACAATACACGGCGGACGTAGGGTGCGGCAAGCTCGCCTTGGCGGAGAGAGAGCGAGTGGGCGAGGGAGCGGTGGCTGGGGCAGAGCTGGCCGAGTTCGATATCAACGGACCAAAACGCGCCGCCGGTCAGCGATGCCCCGGTGCGTGCGAGCCGGTGCGTGCGAGGCGGTGCGTGCGAGGCGGTGCGTGCGAGCCGGGGCATCGGTTGGCCGCCGAGTCGTCGAGTACATTCAGCCGCTACCTGGCCAACCTCTGCCCCAGCCACGGCTCTTTCTCTCTCTCCCCCTCACGCCCGCGCCGCGGCGGGCACGGCCGGCGGTTCCTTGAACACCGGCGTCACTTTCAGATGACGCAGAAACTCGTTCAGATTCGGCAGCCGTTTTTCGGGCCGTTTGGCCATCATCAACTGCAGGACCTCGGAGAACGCCGGGTTCACGTTGCGGTTTTGGGCCTCGATCAGCGGAATCGGCGACGCCAGGTGCTTGTTCAACAGGTCGCTGCTCGATGCCCCGGTATACGGGGGCCGGGCAGCCAGCAGGTGAAACACCGTGCAGCCGAAACTGTAAACGTCGGCCTCCACGCCCAGCGGCTTGCCCCGAATCTGTTCGGGCGACATATAGCTGCGCGTGCCCTGGACTTTGGTCCTTCGCGCCAGCAATTTGCCCAGGCCCTTTTTCTGCCGCACCGCCAGGGCGAAGTCGATCAGCTTGACTTCGCCGTCGAGGTTCACCAGAAAATTGTCGGGCTTCACATCCCGATGCACCCAGCCTTGATCGTTGAAGTAGGCCAGCCCCGCGGCTGCCCGCTCGATGATCGTCGGGATCATGAACGCCACTTGTTCCAGCACGCGCTGCTGATCGACGACCCGCTGGATGATGTCTTTCATGTTCGGATACGGAAAGAACTCCATCACCAGATACGGAACCTTCTGGTGGACGCCGTGCTCGTAGATATGGATGACTCGTTCGTGGTCGAGGGCCCGGCCGACCAGGAACTCGTTCTTCATGTAAGCCAGGTGTTCGCGGTTGCGAAAGTCGGCCAGCAGCACCTTGACGGCGCGCTTCGTCTGCGTGCGGTCGTCGATGGCCGCCCACACCTGGGTCGTTTGTCCGCGATTGACCATGTTCAGCAGGCGGTACGGACCGATGTATTGCTGGCCAGCGAGTGCCACGCGCGTGCTCGACTTGGGAGTTCCGGTAGAGATGCCTCGAATTCTTTAGTGTAGTCAACGGCGGGAGGAGCGACAAACGGAGAAAGGGTTCAGGGTTCAGGGTTCAGGCATCAGGCGTCAGGCATCAGGCGTCAGGCGTCAGGCGTCAGGCATCAGGCATCAGGCATCAGGCATCAGGCGTCAGGCGTCAGGCGTCAGGCGTCGGGTGGCAAAGAAATGGAGGCGTTGGGCGAGAGGCGTTAGGAACCAGGTGCTTGCCTCGGAGTTGCATTTCCTGAACCCTGAACCCTGAACCCTGAACCCTGAACCCTGAACCCTGAACCCTGAACGCTCACGCCTCCTGTTGCAGCAGCCGTTCATACAGCTCCCGCGTCTGCTGGGTCATGTGCTGGTGCCGAAAGAGGTCGGCAAACCGGCGGCGACCTTCCTGGCCCAAACGCTCGCGCTGCGCCGCATCGGCAATCAGCTCGTCGAGCGCTTTGACCAGAGCCTCCACGTCTCGCGGCGGCAAGAGATAGCCGGTCTTGCCCGGCAGCACCACTTCGCGCGCTCCGTCGATGTCGTAGCTGACCACCGGTTTGCCGGCGATCAGGCCCTGCGGCAACACGCGGGCCAGACCCTCGCGCAAGCTGGTGTGAACCACGATGTCCATCGCGCCGATCAGTTCGGGGATGCGCTCCGGCGGCACCAGACCGGTGAACTGAAAGTAGTCGCTCATGCCGGCGTCGCTGATGCGCCGCTGGAGCTGTTCTCGCAGAATTCCGTCGCCGACAAACAGGAAACGCACTGCCGGCCAGCGCGCCACGAGCTTCTCGGCGGCCGTGATGACGTCCTCATGGCCTTTGAGGTGAAACAGCCGGGCGATCTTGCCCACGACCACATGCTCGTCGCGGTAACCCAGTTCGTGCCGCGCGCGCCGGCGATGTTCGCCGGCGTGCAAAAACGATCCGGTCTCCATGCCGCTGTAGATCGTGGTGAATTTCTCTCGCGGGGCGACGCCGGCATCGACCATCAGATCGGTCATGGCGTCGGCCACGCTGACGAAGGCATGGCAGCGTCGGGCAGCCCAACGTTCGCACTCGCGATAGAACTCGCGGACCAGCGGGTTCTGATACGGATAAAACGGCGCGCCGTGGACGCCATGCACGATCGCCGGCACGCCAAGCTTCCACGCCGCCGCCCGGCCGAGAATGCCGCCCTTGGCGCTGTGCGTGTGGACCACGTCCGGCTGGAACTCTCGCAGGATGCGTTTGAGCTCGCGGTAACTCACGTAATCGCGCCAGGGCTGAATCGCGCGTCGCAACGAAGGCACGATGGCCAGCGGCACGCCATTGGCGCGTGCCCGGTCCAAAAGACTTCCTTCCGGGCCAAGCGGCGGGCCGGTGATAAGCAGCACGTCGTCGCCATAATCGCGCAGCAGTCCCTCGCAGGTGAGCAGCGTATTTTCTTGAGCGCCGCCCAGGATCAGGCGGCTGATGATGTGGGCGACGCGCATTGAAAGGCGGAAGGATGAAGGCAGAAGGCAGAAGGAAAGACCCGGCGTTCTGACTTTCTGCCTTCTGCCTTCATCCTTCTGCCTCGTTCTGATTGTACTCCACGCGCAGCAGAAAAAGACCGTGCGGGGGCGCGGTCATGCCGGCGACGCGGCGGTCCTGTGCGGCAAGCACTTCCACGGGCCAGTCTTCAGGCCGCGTGCCGCGGCCGACTTCGACCAACGTGCCGACGATCGCCCGGACCATGTTATAGAGGAAACCATCGGCCTCGACTTCGACGGCGATCAACTCGTCATCGCCGAACAGGCCGCGGCGAACAGACAGGTCGAAGATCGTGCGGACGCTGCTGGTGCGTTGCGGCCAGCCGGTCTCGAAGCTGCGAAAGTCGTGCGTGCCCAGCAGACCTTGGGCGGCGCGGCGCATAGTGTCGGCGTCGAGCCGCTGGCGATAGTGCCAGGCATAATGCCGGCGAAAGACGTCGGGCACCGGGGCGTCATCGAGCACGTAGCGATATCGCTTGCGAACAGCGTCACGAATGGCATGAAAGCCCGGCGGGGCGTCAGCCGCGTTAAGCACGGCCATATCGTGGGGCAACTCGGCGTTGAGTGCCCGTTGAAATACGTCGGCCGATAGAGTCGATTGCGTATCGAAGCTCACAACTTGCGCGAGCGCATGCACTCCGGCATCGGTTCTTCCGCTGGCGGTGACACGGACCGTCTCGCCGGTGATCGTGGCCAGTGCCGCCTCCAGCGTTTCTTGCAACGTCCGCTGTCCCGGCTGCACCTGCCAGCCGGCGTATGCGGTGCCGTCGTAGGCCAGCGTCAGCTTGATCGTGCGCACGGGGAGGGATGAGGGATGAGGGATGAGGGATGAGGGATGAGGGATGAGGGATGAGCGGCGCCGCCCTCCCCTCCCCTGCCCTTCAGGATCTGCCGACCTGCGGCAAACGCGCTACGTGGCTCGTGAAGTTTTCTTCACAAGCCTCGCTAACGTCCGCAGCACGTCATTGACCGTTTGCGAATCGCGAAACACCTCAGCGACGTCTGGATCGAGAAGCACGACATTGGTGCCCTCGGCGTACCGCTTTGCGTACTTGCCCCGAACACCCTGGCTAAAGTCGTACTCGTCGAGCATTTCGGGCTTCCGTCTCTTGCTAGGCACCTTCTTCATAGTCATTCCTTTCGCGGCGTGTCGCGACGCGTGCGCTGATGATTCGAATGTTGCTTCCTCGTTCGGTAAAAACTACGACTAAAAGTCGCCACCGATCAGACTCTCCTAAAATTATGAACCGCTCTTCGTCATCGGAGTGGAGCGGGTCGTCAATTGTCACCGAAAGCGGATCCGAAAAGACCGTACTGGCTTCCTCGAATGCAACCCGGTGTTTTTGCTGATTACGTTTTGCTTTCGCGCTATCCCATTCAAATTCTAGCGGCATTCACGAACTCGCAAGATAGCGACACCGAACTCATTCCCCTGCCCTGCCCTGCTCCGCTGTTTCCTGAACCCCTGCGGCGCCGCGAAACCCTGAACCCTGAACCCTGAACCCCGAACCCTGAACCCCGAACCCTGAACCCCGAACCCTCCCTGCCCTACCCTGCCCCGACTTCTGCCTTCTGCCTTTTGCCTTCTGCCTTCCGGCGAACGAGCAACTCGGCGATCTGCACGGCATTCGTGGCCGCGCCTTTCCGCAAATTGTCGCTCACGCACCAGAACGCGATGCCATTGGGGCTCGACAGGTCTTCGCGGATGCGGCCGATGAACACTTCGTCACGGTCGTCGCAAGAGAGCGGCATCGGATACTGCTTGGCCGCCAAGTCATCGACCACCACCACGCCGGGCATGGCCGCGAACAGCTCGCGGGCCTCGGCCACGGTCAGCTTCCGCTCGGTCTCCACCAAAATGCTTTCGCTGTGGCAGTTGCTCACCGGCACGCGCACGCAGGTCGGGCAAATCTGGATCGAGTCGTCCCCGATGATTTTGCGCGTCTCGTAAACCATCTTCATCTCTTCCGACGTATAGCCCTGCTGCTTCAGCGAGCCGATTTGCGGAATGAGATTGAAGGCGATCGGATGGGCGAACGTTTCATACTGATAGTCGCGTCGCTCGATGTGGCTGCGGGTGCCCTGCTCCAGGTCGCGTTGCCCGGCGACGCCCGCCCCGCTGGTGGCCTGATAGGTGCTTACCACCACGCGTTTCACACGGGCGGCGTCGTGCAGCGGCTTGATGGCCACGACCATCTGCGTGGTCGAGCAGTTCGGGCTGGCGATGATGCCCTGATGCTCGAAGGCCGCCTGGGGGTTCACTTCCGGAATGACCAGCGGCACGTTGGGATCCATCCGCCAGTAGCCGCTCTCATCGACCACCACACAGCCGCGCTGGACGGCCCAGGGGGCAAAATCGCGGGCCACTTCGTCCGGCGTGCTGCCGATCGCCAGCTCGACGCCTTCGAACGCTTCGGGCCGCAATTCTTCGACCGGGTGCGACGTGCCTTGGAACGTGATCGTTTTGCCCGCCGACCGCTTGGACGCCAGGAATTTTATTGTTTTGAACGGGAACTTCCGCTCTTCGAGCAAGCGGATAATGATTCCCCCCACCGCCCCCGTGGCGCCGATAACGGCAATCGACTCGTACACCCGTGACCCTCCGAAAAACAAGATACTGCGGCCGGCCCAGGCGCGCGAAAGCGACCGGGGCGAATTTAGAAGTATACGCTGGCGGCCGGCACGATTCCAACGGCAAGTGACGCCTTGCTTTATCGCCGCTTCTTTCCCAATACCGAGCGCAAGACAAGGTTCGCGAATGTCTGCTGAGAGCGTTGATCTGACAAAAGTTCGGACAGGCCGAAGGTTTGATCGAAGAAGCCGCCCTGGCTGATTCGTTTTCGCAGTTCCGGGGTCATGCAGCGAACGACATAAACCGTTTGCACGCGCGGGTTAAGGTTCCGGTCGTTCTCAAACGATTTCATCGCCGCTCCGAGGCGCTCCAATGCTCCGGCCGGGTCGGTACCGGCCTTGACCTCAATCGCTAGGACGGGCAAATCAGATGGATCGCGAAGCGAAATGTCCGGCTCGTTTGAAAAGATCAGGTGGTAGCCTTGCTTGAGCCTGACGACACGAATCTCAGCGATCCGGTCGATTAACGCGGCATGTGAATCTTCGGTGTACGCGACTGAGGTATTATCTCGCCATACGATTTGTGCAATCTCGGCTCGTAGCCAGTTCAAAAGGATCGTTTTGACGGCCGCTTCTCCCTCCGACCCCACCGAATTGTTCCACGATCCTTGAATCGTCGAGCCGGCGCTTGCGAATTGGAAGCCGGCCAAATCACGAGGCTCGATATCGGCCGAGCCGACAATCATGGCCGAAAGGATGCTGTTGATCGCGAGGACCAGCTTCTTCAACCATTCGGGGTCCAGCCGTTCGGTCTTCCCTGCCTCAAGACGGGCAACGTCTGCACCGACGAGTGATTTCAAGCCTTTTTGCGAGAGTAGGGCCAACGTGCGGTAATACAGGAGCAATCGCGGCTGCTCCGAAATAACGCGCGGATGGCAAAAGATAAGCAGTGGGTTCATTTGTCGGTTCGCGACGTAGTCCCACGCGACTGTCTCGATGCCCCACGCACCGCGTTCGTCCCAGACAAAGCCGCTGCTGACCGCGACGAGGCGCTGAACCTCCTGGATTGCTTCCCATAGTCGGAGGCCTCGCAAGCGGCGCACGAAGAAAGTTGCCCGCAAGCTGCAACGGGCAAATTCGTCCGATGCCAGAAGCTGCTGGTGAAAATCGGCCTTGCCCATGCGGATCACATTCGCCAGACGTAGGCGCACTTGCGCAGCTCGTTGCGGCCATGGGCGCCCATTTGCTGGCTGCTGTTTCCCTTGCCCCGCTGCAAGACCCAAATTTGCTCCGTGTGGAAGCCGGCCTCTTCCGCCAGCGCGCTTAAGATCAGGTCGACCGGCACTTCTTCGCCGGCATACTGCACGTTGTCGTTGACCATCACCACGCGACCGCCCGGCGCAACAATGCGGGCCAGTTCGAAAATGACGACCGCCGACTCCAAGAAGTAGTTGCGCACCATCCGCGGCACGTTGGCGTTATTCAATTCGCGGTTCCTGCCTTTTTGATCCAGAATCGACAGCACCTCCTGAAGAGCCTCTTGGCGCTCGAACGCATCGAATGCCTTCTCGAACTCTGCAACGCGGCCAATGTCGTAGTATTGGCAACGAAGTTCTTCGAGCTTCGACTTGTTCTCCACCGTGCAGGACAGCAGTTCCTGACGCAACTTCTTGAGCTGCGCTTCGGTCGTGCCAAGGTAGGCCAGCTCAAGCGCGTAGGTGCGAGTGTAGTCGTAGCGGTTGCAATAAGGCGGCGAAGTGATGACAATCTGGCACGACCGCGCTGGAAATCCGGGCAAGACCCTCAAGCACGAGCCCCGTTCGATATTGAGAGAGCTGGCGCCGTTGCCGTTCCCCTCGGCGAAGAGATCGCCCGCCATAAGGTCGTGCCGCATGATCTCGAGCTGGCGGAGCATCGCTTCTTGAAAGTCGGGAATCGGGCCTTTGTGGAACGGCTTTCCGCTCAGGTCGCGGCCCGAACGCTTGTCCCAGCGCAGATATTGGCCATCCTTCCGCGTGAAACTCACCGACTCTAAGACGCTCAGGCAAGCTGCTTCGAGCAACAGGCGGATGTCCGGGTCCAGCCGCGCTGCAGCTAAATAGCTCCGGAACTGATTGAGCTCGCGCTCGGTCTGGTCGGGAAAGGCGTCGCGTGTGATCGTCAAGTGCTGAAAGCAGTGCCTTTCGTCGACGTCGCCTTGCCACTGACCCGATCGAAACGCCTCGACCGTCGCCGAGAACGCCGTGCGCGATACGCCTTCGGCCGCCAGGCGTGCGCTCAGCACCGCGACGCCCACGGGCAGAAGCTCAATGCCTTGCCCCCCGAGCCCATATTCCCGGCCAACCAACAAGGCCGCCCCGCAACCGGCGAAGGGATCGAGCAGCACGCCTTTGTGGAGGCGGTAATGGTCCAGGACATATTCGACCAGCGCGGCGGAGAACCCTTCTTTGTATTTGAACCAGCGATAAAACGGCCGCTTGCGGTTCGATTGATAGCTGACCAGCGACCGGTTCAGGGCTGAATTGATTTCGAGCTTCGCGCGGAAACGCGCCAGCAGGGCCTGGCGCGCCGAAGAAGACGATACGGTTGCGGTCAAAAAGGTGCCTCCCTGTCGTGCCGGTGCTCGGCCAGCCGTGGTGATTGGCCGCTATCGTATCGTCTGCCGACGCACGGGGCAAGTTGCCCGTCCGACAAGGCAACGCCCGAAGCACCGGGGCCATGCTCGCTACGATCGGATTTGCTCCTCGTCAGCGCACTGCCATAGCTGTACACCGCATCCGCGGAACAGGGTGGTGCTGTGATAGCCGGCCGCTACCTCGCCCTCAAGGTCGATCAAATGGCCGTCCCGATCGAGCGATGAGCAGGTTTCGACGAGCCCGGCCTCACTCTTGCCGGTGCCGTAATACAGAACGACAATCACGCCTCCACCCGCCTCAGTTAAATCGCGACCACAAATTGGGCAGTGATGCAACGGCCGCTCGGTTCCATGCACGAAGTAACGATACGCGTAGCGTCTTTTCTTGGCGATCACATCTTCCTCCGATCGAGGCTATCCTTCTGGGTATGCGGCCGGATTCATTTGCGGGGCTGAAGTCCGCCCATGCCGCGTCTTCCTCGGGCCTGTTCCAGTCCTCGGCAAGGGCCGCTTCACTGAACAGCGCCGTTTCGCTGGCCGTCCGCGGCGGTTCATCAAGCACCGTCACCAGAGCGCGGCATGCCGCAGCCAGTTGAACCGGTTCCAGCAGTTGCACCCGGCCTTGCTCGTCGATGATGGCCTCGATGGTTTGCATCATTGCTGTTCGCTACGCGGCGCGCTTTCGCCCGCCTCTTCCGGTTTCGCGATTCGCTTCGGCGGCAGCGACACCACCTTGCGGCCGTCTTTGCCCTGTTGGCTTCGCAGGTCCTCGCAAATGGCGTGCGGGTCGTAATTGAAGCGGGCCGCGTATTCCTCGCGGTAGCGGCGGATTTCTTCGACGATCGGATCTCGCCACATGCCGTCCTCAACTTCCTGCCGAAGGCGATGCGGCCTTGGGCGGCCGCGCGGGAACGCCGTGCAGCATGCCTCGGGCACTGATGTCTTCGTCAACGTCTGGCCAATGCACACCCTCGCCCGAACCGATGATCTCGTAGTTCTTGCGCTGCTCTGGTGTGGCATTGGTCAAACGCCAGGACCAAACCAGCGGCACGCTGATTCTTCGCCCGTCGACGAGCTGGGCGGTAATCTCGTCATCGGTGACTTCGATCGTCATGATGCGAGGATCGCTCTTCGCCGTAGCATGCATCACGATCACCTAGGCAGCCGGCTTGCCTTTTCTTCGAGCCTTCTTGGGCACAGGCCTGGGTGGCAACGAGACCAACTTGGCACCGCTTTTCTTCTCTTGCTCGTGCAGGTCATCACAAATGGCATCCAAATCGTAGTTGAAGCGTGCCGCATACTCTTCCCGATAGCGCCGTATTTCCTCAACAATTGGATCTTTCCACATGGCCTTACGCTCCCATTAATTCTTGCGGCGTGCAAATCTTAGGCGCCGCAAAACCTGAAGCCACGCATGCTTCGTCAATGCGGCTACGCAACTCGGCATTCGCCATGTGCGTACAATTCCAAGTTAGCAAATACTCGATGCCGTGGACAGCGGAAACAGCGATGTGCAATGCGTCGACTCTTGCTTTTTCGGGAAGCAACGTGCGACCGATCAAACGCCGCGCTAACTTCCGCACCGGCTTTGTCAGTTCAAGATGCGAAATCCCGACGAGTAGGCGGAGCCGCTCTTGCGCGGCCACCGGATCGCCTGCACTGCATTCCTTGATCACAGCTTGGGAGATGAAAATATCGTACCGGCCGCGATGGTCGTGCCACCACTCGTGCGTCATTTGCTGGTTGGCGGCGGTGATCAAGTCCCGGCTCGGCCGCGACGCGAGATAGCCAATGATCGACGTCTCGATATAAACCGTCGGCTTCATTTCAACTCCGGCAGCCCAAACGGGTCATCAGGATCATAGTAGAGCGCGTCGATCGGCGACCATTGCGCGTGGTCGGCATCGGGATAAGCCGCCAGCGTCCAGCCAAGCTCGACCAAGGCGACGTTGCCGATCTCGGCATACTCCAAAACAAACCGGTGCGGCCCGTCCGTCAGCTCCAGCACCGCTTCCTGCCAGCCGACGCCATCCCAATTGTCGCAGACCTTGTTGCCGTCGATCCACAGCCGCACGCCGTCGTCGGAGTGCGTAGTCAAAGCGTAGCGCCCGGCCAAGGGCGGCTTGATCCAGCCCGTCCAGCGGACCGAAAACGAGTTCGGCGGCAACTCCGGATCGGGCGAACCTTCGCCGAAATGGAAGTCGATGTCCGCATCGACGCGCAGGCGCACCTCGCGCTCGAAATTGCCGCCGTCAAAGAACCGCGCCGCCGCGCCGGGCCGCAGCCGCGACATCGGGTAGCCCGGCAAACGGTCGAGCTGGGCGGCCAGCTCCGGCGCCAGCCCCCCTGCCCTGCCCGACCGCCGCGCTCGCAAAGAACAATACTTCGCCTGAAGCTGACATTGCCCCTGATAATAGTCGTCCGGCTCCGCTTCGGCCGCCTGCCACCAGGCCGTGGCCAGTGGCGCCCACTGGCTCAGATCGACGCGGGCCTCGGCCTCCAGACGCGCGATGTCGGCCAGCCGCGGGTCGCCGGCAGCCGCGAGCCTGGCCAGACCGTCCGGCCACTGGCCCAGCACCAGTACCTCATATTTGCCCGCCGCCAGGTTCGCATCGCGATCGTCGGGCGTCTTCTTCAACGCGACCAGCGCGTTTTTGTAGGCGGCGTGGCGTGTCGATTGCTCGCGATGCGATGCCTTGCGGCGGTCGGCCTGAGCCATCAGCTCCTTGTCTTGCGTTTTGCGGGCCAACAGCGAAGCTTGAGCCAGAGCCCGGCTCGCTACGTCGTTTCTACCTTCCAGCGCGGCCCGCTCGGCCAGCGCCAGGGCCTGCACCACGCCGATGGCGCAGGCTTCGGGCATGCTCGCGCTTTTCCCGGCGGCTTCCAGGGCCTTGAGCTTGAACGCATAAAGATCGACGTCGAACTGCCGCGTAACCTCGGTGGCCGCGCGATAGGCCAGGCCCACGTTCCCTTGCACCATCGCCGGCTCCGCGATGTAATCGAGCATCAGCCACCGCAGGTCGGCCGTTTGCGAACCGTCGCGGGCCTGGTTCCAAATCTTTTCGGCCACTTTTTCCAGTGCGGTCGGGTTTTTGGCGCCACGTGTGATCTTTTGACCGTACTGCTGCGCAAAGCGGACGCGGGCCGCCACCAGGGCCTTGTTGTCGGGCGGCTTGTCGCGCGGCATGAGGCCCAGCACGGGCCGCTCGCTGCCGTTGGCCAGGTTGGCCAGGTCGGCCAGCGAGGGCGGTCCGGCAGGCGGCGGCTCCGCCGCTCCCGGCGGCCGTTGCATGGGCTCCGACGCGGCGGTCTGCGGACCAAGCGGCGTCAGTTCCAGCTTCTTAAACAGCACCGACGAGTGCGCGGCGCCGACGATCAGCGCCTGCGGATCGGGAACGCGCCACGCCTCGAACAGCGAAAACCGCTTGGGATCGCCCTGCCAGTCGATGAACACCTTGCCGTTACAGGCGGCGCGGACACGGTCTTTCCGCACCGTGCATTCGATCGTGCTGGGGCCTTCCGGGGCGAGAACCGGACCGTGATGCGTCGTCTCGTTCTCACTTCGGCCTTCGATCCTGCGGAGAGAGGTTTGCTTGCCGCCGTGGGTATCGATTGCCAGCAAGACCTGGTGTCCGCCCACGACCAGCCCCAGTTCGACGTCGCTGCCCTCCAGCCGCTCGACGACCGCCGTCAACACGTACTCCTCCGGCACGCGCGTCGAAATCTGCAGGGTCGCTTCGCCTTCGATCAACTGGTTGAGGAGTTCGTCGTTCGTGAATTGCCAGTTCCCTTTGACTGCGTCGCGTGCTGGGTCGATAAGCTTCAGCAGATCGATGGGCGGGGCGGCCGCCGGCAGATTCGCCTGCGATACCTCGCTGTCCGCGGCCGTTGGTGCAGCGGAGTCTTCGACCATCGGCTTTGGCGGTTCGATCGCTGTGGTCGTCGGCGGGGGTGGCTGGCGGTCGCTTTCCCGCCCCTTGGTCGTGTCCGCCATTTCGGTTACGGTCGATTCTGGCTTGGCGGCCGCGTTGATTGGCGGTGCGGACGGCTGCTCGACGCTGGAGCGCAGCTTGTAGACAACCGCCGCCAGGGCCAGCACTGCGACACCGACGCCGATCCACGACGTGTGCCGGCGAAAGCGCCGTCGGCCGCGGCGCAGCGCCACGGGTGCTGTCACGTGGCCATCGAATTGCGGCAGCTCGGGTTCAGCGGCGCGCGGAGTCGCGACCGGCACTCCCCTGCCCTGCCCCGCCACGGGAACGGCCACGGCCATCGCCACCGGCGCCGGCTGCGGCAACCTTTGCGGCGCGGCAGCCGGCGCAGTGGCCGGGGAACCGGCTGGCGCCCCCCTGCCCTGCCCTGCTCCGTCGGCACGGGCCGTTGATGCAGCGAGTTTTGCCCGAAGCTGCTCGTCGTAGACGGCTTTTTTCTGGGCATTGAGCAGCGTCAACCGGGCGGTCGCCAGTTCATTGAGCAGCGTTTGCGACAGTGCCGAATGCCGCCCCGTTTGAAAGGTGCGCACATGGGCCATTTGCCGATCGGCCGCGCCGGCGATGGTGTCGGCATCGTCTTCGAACAGTCCGACGCCCAGCAGCCGATAGTGGTTGGGCGGCTGTTCGGCCGGCGGAATGCCCAGCCATTTGCGATAAGGATCGAAGACGTCCGGCATGCTCATCTTGTGTTCCGGCAGCGGGCCCCGCACGAGCTTTGATTATCGGCGCGGTCCCCCCGTGCGGCAACCTCTGCCCGACCGGGGACCGGCGAACGTTGCCTCGGTCTGGCCGAGCGCTTAAAATCAGGGGCCGACATTTGCGGACCACGGATTAACGACAAGGCTGAGCTAACTATGACCGCCCCTGCACATCGTTATTGCGACGGCGTCACGCGCCGCTCGTTTTTGCGCGTCGGCGGACTGGCCGTGGGCGGGCTGAGCCTCGTCGATGTGCTGCGGGCGGAGGAAGCCTCGCGGAACCGGCAATCGCACAAGGCCATCATTATGGTCTACCTGTCGGGCGGACTTTCGCACCACGACTCCTTCGACATGAAGCCCGACGCGCCCGCCGAAGTGCGCGGCGAATTCAAGCCCATCGCCACCAATGTGCCGGGCGTCGAAATCTGCGAGCTGCTGCCGAAAACCGCCGCCATGCTCGACAAGTTCGCCGTCGTCCGCTCCATCGTGGGCCTGCGAGACGAGCATTCGAGCTATCAGACGCTCACGGGTTATCTGATGAACGACGCACGGCGCGACGGCCGGCCGCACGTCGGTTCGGCCATTTCGCGGCTCCAGGGATCGGTCGACGGCACCGTGCCGCCTTTCGTCGATCTCTTTCCCACCATGCAGCACCGGCCCTACAACAGCCCCGGTCCCGGCACGCTGGGCCATGCGTTCGCCGGCGTGCGGGCCGACGGCGAAGACGTAGCCAATATGAAGCCGCGCTCCGTGACCCTCGACCAGCTCTCCGGCCGGCATCGCTTGCTCGCCGACTTCGACCGCTGGCGAGCGTCGGTCGACAGCTTGGAAGTGGCGGAGATGGAGACCGCCTATCAACGCGCGTTCGACGTGCTCACCTCCAGCAAGCTGGTGGAGGCGATGGACGTCGAGCGCGAAGAGGTTGCGGTGCGCGATCGCTATGGCCGTGGCTCGTCCAAGCACCAGGGCGACGGGGCGCCGTTGTGGAACGACCAGCTCTTGATGGCCCGGCGGCTGGTCGAAGCGGGCGTCCGCTGCGTGACGGTGGCCTATGGCTTTTGGGACACGCACGGCAACAATTTTTCGCACCTGCGGCAAAACCTGCCCCAGTTCGATCAAGGCATCTCGGCGTTGGTCGACGATCTGCACCAGCGCGGACTCGATCGCGACGTAACGGTGCTCGTGTGGGGCGAATTCGGCCGCACGCCCAAGATCAACAAGCAAGCGGGCCGCGACCATTGGCCGGCGGTCAACGGCGCCCTGTTCGCCGGCGGCGGCCTACGCACCGGGCAAGCGATCGGCTCGACCGACAAGCTGGGCGCCTACGCCGCCCGGCGTCCGGTCCACTTTCACGACGTGCTGGCCACCGCCTATCGCTCGCTGGGCATCGGTCCCCACACCTTCATCAAAGACATGACCGATCGTCCCGTGCCGCTGCTCCCCTCGCAGGCGCAGCCGATTGGCGAGCTGTTTATCGGCGGCGCGTGAGGACGATCAGCAGACAAACGGCGATGGCGATGAACAGCAGGTAGAACAGCCAGTTCTCGCGACGCCGCAGGGCCGGAACGACGGCGATGGCCGCCGAAATCGCCGCCACCAAGAGAATCACGGCGCCGAGCAGGCCCTGCCACCAAACGGCGGAGAGCAACAACGCGAACGCCAGCAGAACGACCGCCAGTTGCGGCCCGAGCGGAACGCGCGGCCGACGAACGGGCGATTCATGTTCCATCGCGGCCGCCGGAGGCTAATCCCTGAGCGGCTCGCAGACCAGGCAACCCAGGCTGGCCCCCATCGAGGCGAAGGCGATCACGCCAAAATAATTCATCATCGGCAGGTGCGGCGACTGCAAACGGTACACGACCAGACCGAGCAACAGTCCGCTGGCGGCGAACAACACGACCAACAGGCCATTGCGAGAAAACATCATTCCTATCTCAGGGTTCGACCGTTATCTTGGTTCTTTGCACGTTATGGCGAAGCTCCACGCGAGTCAAGTGCCGGAATCCGCCAAATGCGATCTCGATAATGGGTGGCCGCCGTGTTCCTCTCGCGCATCAATTATTACCCTTTCAAATCGCTCGACGGCCAGGCGGTCGAGTGTACACGGCTGCTGGCCTGCGGAGCGCTGGAACACGACCGGCGGTTCGTGATTTTCGATACGGCGGGAAAGCTGATCAACGGCAAGCAGACCGCGGCCGTTCATCGACTCTGCTGCGAATTCGATCCCGTCCGGCGGTCCGTCGTGCTGCGCGAGCGGCCGGCCGGCAGGGCCGCGAGTTTTCAGATCGACCGCCAGCGGCAGGAGTTGGAGGCGTGGCTCGGCGAGTTTTTCGACCTCGGCGGGCCGGCGCGAATCGAAGAGCATGCCCAAGGAGGCTTGCCCGACGATCTCGCTGCGCCGGGCCCGACCGCGATCGCCGAAGCGACGCTGTACGAGGTCGCCTCTTGGTTTCCCGGCATGACGGTGGAGGAAGTGCGTGCGCGGTTCCGGCCCAATCTCGAAATCGGCGGTGTGCCGGCGTTCTTCGAAGATCAGCTCTCGGCCTCGGCCGACGAGGTCGTCGACTTTGCGATCGGCGAAGCGCGTTTGTCGGGCACGAACCCCTGCCAGCGCTGCGTGGTGCCGAGCCGCTGGAGCTTGACGGGCGAAGTCGGCCCGGCGCGCGACTTCGCCAAGACCTTTGCCGAGCTGCGCCGGCAAACGTTGCCGCCGTGGGCCGACACCAGCCGCTTCGACCATTTTTATCGGTTGGCCGTCAATACCCGGTCGGCGGACGGACGCGCATGCGCGATACGGGTCGGCGACGAAGTGCGTGTCATCAGCCGCCCCCACGGCGTAGTGCTCTAGCGGCCCTTGGCTTCGAGGGCGAGCCCCGTGCGCCTGCCCAAGTACTCGGACGGCGACGAACACCGCCGATCTGCTGGCGCGGTTCGAGCTGCCGACGTACAACTTCGAGACGCACGTGCCCGCGTATTTGACCAAGGCCCGCGTGCTGGAGGCGTTCTGCGTCTTTCGCGATTTCATCACCGAAGACCGTCTTTACGCCCCGGCCGACCTGGCCGCCATCCGCGCTCATTGCGCCGGCAAGAAGTTTTTGAGCTTCGACGAGTCGGGCTTCACCGCCGACATGCGGCGGCACCTCGACGAACTGTTTCCCCAGCCCTCGATTTACGAAAGCCCGCATTGGACGGGCAATTCCCCGGAGCAGCGCGGCACGCCGCGGCTTGCACCCTGCCGCGGGAGCGTCGGCAACAGCGGAGCGAGCGTTCGTTTTTCGACCCCTACGGGATTGTCGGAGCACTCACGGTACCAAAACGCCACAAAGATGATCGAGCCACGGATGAAACACGGATTGAACACGGATCGGTGTTTCATCCGTGATTCATCGGTGTTTCATCCGTGGCTGATTCTTGACTTGACGGCATGACGCGGCCGATCGAGAACCCGAACGCGAGCTGACGCCGCGGGAAATCCGCCGCTGGGCGGCGTTTTGCCGCCGCCCGACTTGGCCGCGGCCTACGGTAGAGGGTAGATTGTTTCCGGCGGGCTGTCAGGCGCCGTACCCAAAGCGAACGTGCATGCCAATTCCCTTCACCTGCCCTTACTGTGGTCATCACACCGACGTGGCCGACGAATATGCCGGTCAGTCGGGGCCCTGCGCGCAGTGCGGCAAAACGATCACCGTCCCCTTGCCGGGGCAGGTCGCTTACGGCTCCGAGTCGCCGGCGGCGCTGCCCCGCGCGACGCGTTCGCCCGGATGGGTCGCCGCCGCGCTCGGCCTGGTGGCCGTCGGTCTCTGCCTGTGTTGCGGAGGCGGGTTCTTCTTGGCAATGTTCCTGCCGGCGATTCAAACCGCACGCGAAGCCGCACGCCAAGTGCAGTGCGTCAACAATCTGCGTCAAATCGGCATCGCCATGCAAAGCTATCAGGCTGACTATGGTTGTTTCCCGCCGGCTTACGTGGCCGACAACAAGGGCCGGCCGATGCACAGTTGGCGCGTGCTGCTGCTGCCGTATCTCGACCCGCCGCTGGCCGCTCAATACCGCTACGACGAACCGTGGGACGGCCCGAACAACCGCTTGCTGCACGCCCGCACGCCCGCCGTCTATCGCTGCCCCTCCGATCCTTCGCCCGGCACTTCCGGCATCACCGACTATGTGGTGATCGTCGGGCCGGGCACCGTCTTCGAAGGCGGGAACAAGTACACCACCACGGAGGAGATTGCCGACGGCCCGTCGGGCACGCTGCTAGTCGTGGAAGTCGCCGAAACCAACATCGGCTGGCTCGAACCGCGCGATTTGCGGATCGAGCAGGTCTCGGGCGCCATCAATGCGCCCAAGGGCGACGAGGTGTCCAGCGAGCATCCGGGCGGCGCCAACGTGCTCGCGGCCGACGGCACGGTCCATTTTCTCAGCGAGGGCCGGCCTGCCCAGGACGTGCATGGCCTGGCGACCAAAGCGGGCGACGAAGCCGTGAGCCTGCCTTGATCCCTTGCAAATCGGACCAAATCGCGTATCCTGATCCTTACCACGTTCCAGTTCGAGCAGTGGTCGATGGACCAGTTTCTCAAAGGATACGATCTTAACCTGACGACGTGGGTCTATCTCTCGTCGCTGCTGACGATTGCCATCTACTTCAAGTTCAATCGCCTGTGGAGCGTGCGCAATCTCGACATGCTCGCGCTGGTGGCCATGGCGCCCGGCCTGCTGCTGATCGACATCGGCGGCAAAGAGCACCGCGACGACCTGCTGTATCGCGGCTATATCTGGCTGTTCGTGCTGGGGGCCTGTTTCCTGCTGCGCCTGGTCGCCGATTCCTGGATGGTGCGGCGGCCGCTGTTGGAACCGAACCTCACGACCGGCGGACTGACCTTCATCGGCGTGGCCCTGTTGGTCTTTCTGATGGTCAACGTGATCACCAAGTCGCCCTCGAAGAGCGACCTGGAAGGACCGCGCATGCTCGACGCGATGCTCCGCCGCGAGCGGCCCGCCGACGGCGAACAGGCGTTGGCCAAACACGGTCCGGGGTTTCCCTTGTTGTTCCTGATGCCCAGCATCACGACCAAGGCCATCTCCAAGGTCGCGCCGGCGGTTCCCGAAGAGCGCGGCCCCTACATGGTGCAGGCCGCCACCGCCCGCACCATGGCCATCTTGTCGCACATTGCCGTGGTGCTGGGCATGCTGATGATCGGCGTCTGGCACTTCGACAACATCCGCACGGGCATCGCCGCCGCCACGCTCTACTTGCTGCTGCCCTATACGGCACGCTGGACCGGTTACGTCGACCACGTCGTGCCCGCGGCACTGCTGGTCTGGGCCGTGGCGGCGTATCGCCGGCCGATGGTGTCGGGCATGCTGCTGGGGCTGGCGACGGGGGCCATTTACTATCCGCTTTTCCTGTTGCCGCTGTGGCTCGGCTTCTACTGGCAGCGGGGGCTGTTGCGGTTCAGCATCGGCTACGTGTCGATGCTTGTCGCACTGGTCGCCTGGTTGGCCTTTGCATCGAGCAACCTGGACCACTTTTTGGCCCAATTGAAAATGATGTTCGGCTGGACGAGCCTATCGTCGCCGGGCGTGGAAGGTTTTTGGCTGTTCCACGTGTCGTCGCGGCCCTGGCGCTGGCCCGTGCTGGCGGCTTACGCCATGATGTGCGCCTGGTTCGCGCTCTGGCCCAGTCCCAAGAACCTCGGCTCGCTGTTGAGTTGCTCGGCGGCGGTGATGCTGGGCACGCAGTTCTGGCTCACGAGCAGCGAAGGCGTTTACGTCGCCTGGTATTTGCCGCTGTTGTTGCTGACGATTTTCCGGCCGAATCTGGAAGACCGCGTGGCTCTGGCCACGTTGGGCGAAAATTGGCTGATTCGCCGCGGCCTCCTGCTCCGCCGTCGCGCGGCGTAGGAGGCATCCGCCTGCGAAGCGCGGTACCCACCCGTCGGCCAAGGCGCCGCCGCGGCGACCGCGCGGTTCAGGCGTGCAGCCGGTAATACTCGTCCGAGGCGAGGAAGCCGGCGATCACGTTCTCGTTGCTGAAGCCCGATTCGAAGGCCTGCACCCAACCGGCCACATCGGCCGGACTCGCCTGGCGGCGGAGATAGGCGGCGTAGTCGGCCTCGACGCGTTGCGTCTCGCGTTCGGGGC
Source organism: Pirellulales bacterium (assembly GCA_035533075.1). Classification (NCBI taxonomy): domain Bacteria; kingdom Pseudomonadati; phylum Planctomycetota; class Planctomycetia; order Pirellulales; species Pirellulales bacterium. The sequence goes on from DATLUO010000079.1 coordinate 32,163, forward strand.
TGGCGGCGAACCCGTAGGCCGCGGCGACGCGGCTCTCGCCGGCGGCCAGCGCTTGAAGCCATTCAGCTTCGCCTGCGGCATCGGCGGAGCGGCCCAGCAGGTCTTCGTACATGGCGTCGATCCAGTCCTTGTTCGTGCCGCCGCTGTGGCTGTAGAACTCGTCGGAACCGATGAAGCCGGCCTCGAGCAGCTCATCGCTTAAGCCGGCCTGCATCAGGGCGGTCCAATGGGCCAGGCCCGAGTCGTCCGCGGCGCGTCCCAGGTATTTTTCATAGGCCGCCTCGATGACGCGCTCGTAGTATTCGGCGCTGTGCGTGAGCGCGATCGCCAAACTCGTCCGAGGCACGCCGTTGTCGAGCGAAAACGCCCAGGCGGCCAACGAGGCGGGATCGACCGGCCGACCGAGCGCGTTCTCGTAGGCGGCGGCGACGTAACTGCGGTTGGCGGCATCGATGGGATTGCCGCCTCCTCCGCCGACGCCACCGCCGGTCAGCCCATAAATCACCAGCGCGTTGCTGGTGCCGACAAAGACTTCGCCGTCGGCCACGGTGGGGACGTTGAACTTCACCGCGGTGCCCAGCGTGTCGCGTCCGCCGGGCGCCTGGTCGCTGTTGTAAAGCTCGACGCCTAGATTGGACGCCTCGTAGGCCCGCAGCTCGTTCGAGCCGCTGTCGATCATCCACACGACGCCGTTGGCGGTGCCGTTCGCCGAGATAGTCGGCGTCGCTCCCGGATAGCCGAAACTGTCGACCGACGTGGAAGAAGGCGTCGTCGAGAGCGTGCCGTTCGTCAGCGAAAACGCCTCGGCGTGTCCGCCGACGGTGGCATAGTACAGCGTGCCGTTGAAATAGGCCGGCGTGCTGTAGACATCGCCGGACAACGGGGCCGCCTCTTGCACCACCAGGTCGCCGCTGGGATTGTAGCCCGACATATCATTGGCGTTCGCCAAGTATACGGTGCCGAGCTTGTTCCCTTGCACGAGCAGGTTTGGCGCACTCGCGCTGCCGGCGGAGGAAGGTAAGAGCACGATGCCGCCCGATCCAAGATCGTGGTCGTTGTCGTCCAGAAACTGCTGATTCGAAGGCGTGAAGTAATCGACCACCTTCAGGCCGTAGCCGTTGATGTTCTGGTTGGTCGGACTGCTGCTGGGATCGTAGGCGAGCTTGACGATCGAATCGCCGTAGTCACCCTCCGCGGGAAAGCCGGCGGAGTTGAGCGTGGTGTCGAACGTGCCGTTGCCGGTGGCGACATAGAGGTTGCCTTCGGAATCGACGGTGAGCGAGTCGCCGGCCTCCCATATATCGCCGAACTCGCCGTTGGGAGTGACGTTCACCGCACCCCACAAGCTCAACGTCCGGGCATTGACGGCCAGCACCCAGCCGTGGGCAGGGGGAATGTCGGGGTGCGAAGCGAAGGCCATGAAGATATTACCGTCGACTTCGGTCAGTGCGATGCGGCCTAATTCACGCAATGCATTGAAGGTGATCTTGCCGTCGACGCTGCCCGCACCGCTGCCGTTGACCGTGGGGCCGGAGACAAACGTGTAGTTGCTGCCGCCGTCATAGATCGTGTCGGCGATGGTCAGCGGGCCGCCGAGGTTCTCGGCTCCCGTCGCCAAATTAAGTGCGTGCAGCTTGTAAACATAGTGCGTGCCGTCGGCCCGGACTTCTTTGGTGTTGGCCAGCACATAGATGCTGTTGGTGTTCGGATCGATGACCGGCGTGGCGGTGATGCCCAGCTCCGGCTGCGTGGCGGGCGAACCGGTATCCGCCGAGGGGACGCTGGTGATGCCGGGACCGAGAAAGCTGTCGTGCCAGAGCATGTCGCCGTTGCTGGCGTCGATGGCATACACGCTGTCGTGCTCGGTGGCCACATAGACCACGTTGTGCGTGCCGCCGTCGATGTTGACGTTCTCGAGGTATAACGGCTGGGCATAAATCTGGCCATCCACGGGCGTGCTGGCCAGCTTGCCGAAGCTGCCGGCGTTGACGTTGGCCGGGGTGAGCGCGGTCTCTTGCGAGTTCACGCCGCTGCTGGAAGCGTCATAGCGGTAGTTGAGCACGTTGGTCGAGAGCATGTCGCGCGGTTCGAGCGCTTCGAAGCGCCGCGCGGCCGGCCCGCGACGGAAGGGTCGAGAAACAAGGCGACGGTGCGGAATCATGCGGTTTTTCCTCCGGGTGTAGGTGCCAGTCTGATTGCGCTCCGCTTTCTTGCAAGAGAGTTGCGCGGCGTGGCGTCGGAATTGCGGGCCGGTTCGGCGGTGCAATCACCACAGCCCGCACCGATGGACCGGCGGGCCCATCGGCAGGTGCTTTGCCGTTGGGCAACGGATATATTGGACCCCATGACCGTCGATCCTGGATTTCTGAATCCGCACGGCGCGGGGCCGCTCACGCATCTCGCGCAGAGGGAACCGTCGGCCGGCGCCGTTCCGGTTCCGGCGGTGGGGATCGATCTCGGCACGACCTACTCCGCGGTTGCTTACCTCGACCCGCAAGGTCGGCCGGTATGCCTTCCCAACGTTGAAGGCGACCTGCTCACTCCCAGCGTCGTGCTGTTCGACGACGACGGCGTGGTGGTTGGCAAGCAAGCCGTGGCGGCCGCCTCGCTGGAACCGGAACGCGTGGCCGAGTCGGTCAAGCGCGAGATGGGCGGCAAGCATTACCACCGTCAGATCAACGGCCGATGGTTGCCGCCCGAAGTGATCTCCGCCTTCATTCTGCAGCGGCTGAAAGGCGACGCCGAACGTAAGCTGGGCCCGGTCCGCAAGGCGGTCATCACCGTGCCGGCCTATTTCGACGAAACGCGCCGGCGGGCGACGATGGACGCCGGCAAACTGGCCGGCCTGGAAGTGCTCGACATCATCAACGAGCCGACCGCGGCCGCGATTGTCTACGGCTATCAGGCTGGCTTTCTCGACCGATCGGGCACCGTCGCCGAGGGGAAATCGGTGCGCGTGCTCGTGTTCGACTTGGGTGGCGGCACGTTCGATGTGACGCTGGTCGAAATCGGCACGCAGTCGTTCAAGGCGCTGGCCACCGACGGCGACGTGCTGTTGGGCGGAAAGGACTGGGACGAGAAACTTGGCGAGATCGCCGCCGAACGCCTCAAGGCGCAGATCGGCGAGGACCCGCGGAACGATCCGGCGACGCGGCACGAGTTGCTTTTCGCCGCCGAGGCCGCCAAGCGCATGCTCAGCGAGCGCACCAAGGCCACGCTGGTCGTACACCACGGCGGCAAACGCCTGAAGGTCGACGTCACTCGCCAGGAATTTGAGGAGGCCACGCTGCCGTTGGTGCTCCGCACGCGGACATCGACCGAGCTCGTCGTGCTGCAAGCCGGCATGGCCTGGCAAGACATCGACCGCGTGCTGGTCGTGGGCGGTTCGACCCGCATGCCGATGATTCTGAAGGTGCTCGCCGAGCTGGCGGGCCGCGCGGTCGATCATTCCGTGGCGCCCGACGAAGCGGTGGCGCAGGGCGCGGCACTCTACGCCGACCTGCTTCTGCAAAAACAGGGTGCCGGCGGCGGGCACACGCAGTTCAGCGTGACCAACGTCAACTCGCACAGTCTGGGCGTGGTGGGCGTCGATGCCGAGAGCCGCTCGCGCGTGAACCGCGTTATCATTCCCAAGAATACGCCGCTGCCGCGCAGCAAGACCAAGCGATTCAAAACGTTCAAAGCGAACCAGGCGAACGTCAAGGTGACGGTGTTGGAAGGCGAAAGCGAAGTGCCGGACGCCTGCATCGAGGTGGGCACGTGCGTCATTCGCGACTTGCCGCCGAACTTGCCCGCCGGCTGGCCCGTGGAGGTGCGCTATTCATATCAGGAAAACGGCCGCTTGCAAGTCTCGGCGAAGCTGGTCGGACATGGAGCGCACGTAACGGCGGAGTTCATTCGCGACAACAGCCTTTCCGACGACGATCTGCTGCTCTGGGGCCAGGTGCTGGCCGACGAAGCGGCCCGCGATAAGGATCTGTAGGGAACGGGGTGCCCTCTGGGCCCCGTGGCGTTCCGCGAGGAATGAGGAACATCGTAGGGTGGGACCAGCGAGCTTGCGAGCGCCGGCCCACCATCGGCACGCCGCAATGTACAAACGATGCGCGAACTATCTCCGACGACCATGGCCAAAAAAGACGGCGATCTCCGGCTCCTCAAATCGGGCACAGTCTACGGCCCCATGAGCCGCGGCGACTTCGACCGGCTCCGCGCCGGCGGAAAGATCGGTCCGGACGACCTGGTTTCCGTGCGCGGTGGGGCGTGGACTCGGGTCGACGATTATTTCGCCGTATCGGAATCGCAAGCGGGCGCCGGGCCGCGCGGGCCAGCGCCGCTCGAATCCGCAGTGGCCGCTCGGCTGTCGCCCGACGACACCGATCCGGTGCTGCGACTGCTGACGGGCAAGCGCATCGTCAGCTCGCTTTCGCGTGCCGAGGTCAATCAGCTTCACCAATCGGGCCGCATTGACGACGACGATTTGATCTGCGCCTTGTACGGTCCCTGGATGCGCGTGGTCGACTTTTTGGCTCCGCCGCGCGCCAAACCGCCAGCCACGTTGCTTGAGGAACACCACGCGGCCAATGGCCCAACGTCAGCAACGGCCGCGACTTCATCGGCCGATGCTCAGCCGGCGCCGCCGCTCATCGCGAGACTGGTCGTCCCGGCGCCGGCGCCCGCAAGTGGAGTTCCGTCGTTCGTGCCGCCGCCGGCATCGCGTTCGTCGCTCGTTGACGTGTGGTACGTCCGCGTGCGCGGCGTTCATTCCGCGCCGCTGGGCAAGCGGCACGTCAAATCGCTCTTCGAGGCCAAAGAGATAACGCGCGACAACCTCGCTCGCCATCCCACCTGGCCCGACAACGCCTGGCTGCCCATCCACGCCATTCCGCAACTGGCCGACGCCGTAACGTAAGCGTCCCGCTTGCATCCAGGTGCGTCACCGCGAGCGGATCTTCTCCGTATACCTTGGTGAGGACGCTCTTGGCTTCGAAAAACACGGCCGTTGATGTGAACCACCCGGAGTGGGCGCGCAGCAGTTGCTCGCAGGCTGTTGCGGCCGGGTGGCCTTGCAGCAAGCTATAGACCAACACCATCGTGTCCAGTCCGCGCTCGAGCGCGGGACTAGAAGAGGAGATCATCTCCGCTCAACTCCGTAACGTCGGGTTCGGCGGCCGGATCACCCGGTCGGACCGAAAGTTTCGTGGCGAAAATATCATCCCAGCTCGCACGCGCAGGGCGAACGATGATTCCTTCAGGCGTTCGTTCCAGGCTGACCGCGCTCGAAAAGCCGAGGGCCTGCACCCAATCCGCTGGAAGTTGAATGCGGTTCCCCGGCTCCAAGGCGGTGATTTGAATTGCGCTCATTGGCACTCCTTCGACGCATCATCAATTAACTGCTCTCCGCGTCATTGTCCGCGCCGCCTGTCGCGGAATCAAGCCAGGCGTGGATTGCCGAGCAATTTCCGGGTCGCCGTTGCCGGTGCGGCGGGCTTCGAGACAACCGCAAACCCCAGTGGCGATTGCATTGCCGCCCGGCTCGCGCATAGAATGACCGGCTGGCTGTAGCCCGCTTGCTCCGCAAGCGGCTTAGTGGCCCGCTTGCTCCGCAAGCGGTTCAGTGGCCCGCTTGCTCCGCAAGCGGAAGCGCATTCGTTCAGCAGGGTCGGTTATGTCGGACTCGTTCGATCCTTATCGCGTCTGGCTGGGCATTCCGCGCGAATCGCGGCCGCCGACGCACTACGAGCTGCTGGGCATTTCGCCGAACGGGCACGAGCAAGCGGTGGTCGAAGCGGCTATCCAAGGTCTCTGGGCTTGAGTGGCACCTGACCTGGTCCTCTGACGCGCAGGACGCGCATCTGCTTGTTGGCGATAACAAAGACAGCCATTCGTAGATGGCGTCGACGTCGGCCTGGGCGCGGCGCAGCAGAAGAACCTGGAATGGCATTATTTGGCCGTAAGTCCGTGGCGGCGGCGGAACTCCCGGTCGAATTCTTGAAGTGGAATGCCCGCGTCGCCGTTCTCCATATCCGTCAGAGCCTCTTGCACGGCCAAAACGGCATCGCCCTCTTCATCCGCGGCTGGGTGCCGCGTGCGGCAGAGGTCCAAAGCCTCTTCCGGCGAGACGTCGCCGCGCCCCACGCTGAGTTGCTCCGAAATGAAGCGGTGAAAACTAGAAAGCTCGCTACCCAAGCCGCCAGACATAACTCCCTCCAAGGCTATCCTGATGTTGATGCTACGAACGCTGTCTCGTCGAGGAACTGCCGCCTACGTCATTTTCGGTGTCGCCTGTCCCGGAATCAAGCCAGACGTGGCTTGTTGGCTTGCTGCGTGCCTGTATCTGCTGGCTGAAACCGCGGTTGCCGCGCGGTTTCGGCCCGCGACGCTTGGCGTGATGGTTGCTTTGCCGCCCGATTTGCCCATAATAACGGGTTGGCCGTGGCCCGCATGCTCCGCAAGCGGTTTAGTGGCCCGCTTGCTCCGCAAGCGGAAGCACAATCGTTCACCCAAGGTCGGGTATGTCGGTCTCGTTCGATCCTTATCGCGTTTGGCTGGGCATTCCGCCCGAATCGCGGCCGCCGACGCACTATGAGATGCTGGGCATCTCGCCGAACGAGCACGAGAAGGCTGTGATCGAAGCGGCGGTGCTGCGGCAGAGCGGCTACGTGCGCAACTTCCAGATCGGCCAGTACGGCAAAGACGCCGCCCGCATCCTCAACGAGATCGCCGCCGCCAAAGCCTGCCTGCTCGATCCGGCCAAACGGGCGAAATACGACGCGGAACTTAAGGCGCGAGAACCGGCAGCCGCGAACGCGGCCTCGCCAGCTCTCCCATCGCCTGTCGGGTTGGGCGTCGACCTCGACCAACTTGCGGCAGCGGCCTCGATGTCGCCCCCCGCCCCACTCGCTGGTTCGCGGCAAGGCAGGCCGCAACGTTTGCCGACGCTTTCCGGACGAAGTAAGTCAGCGTCGTTTCCCTGGCAGATCCCAGCGGCCATGGCTGCCGC